>CAJAFD010000428.1 GCA_903938935.1 uncultured Opitutia bacterium | reverse complement strand
TCGCTTCACCCGCGATCTCCGCCGCCGAAACGTATTTTTACCTGCGCGATATATCCGGCCGCGCGCACCTCGGCCCCACGTGGCCGATCTGAGCTCTCGCCTTCATGGCCGAGGACTCAGCAAGCGAAGCAGCCACCGCCGCCACGGTTTTATTTTAAAAACTTCGCCGACACCCGCCGCACGGCCGTGAATTTCGCTCGGTAAAGTTCTTCCAAGACGTCGCGAACTTCGGCGGGGATGCGTTGCACCATCTCATCAAGCCCCGGCAAAGGTCCGGTTTCCGCCTCCGCTTCTTCGCGCGCCGCCGCCGACTTCACCGCGACCGTTTCGCCGCGTTCGCGCGCCTCGGCCAGAAACGCGCTTTCGCCCGCTTCATCCGTCGGCCACGGCGCATCATCGCCAAACAAAGTCCCATGCGCCGAAGCACTCGCCGCGGCCACCGTCGCCGCACTCAAGGGCGCCACGCCGACTGCTTCGCTCGCTTCCGGCGGCAACGTCTCCACGCGGTTCGCCGTTTCGGCGGGGCTCATCCGCGCGACGACGCTCGGCTGCGCCGATCCGGCCAACGCCACACTCAGACGCCGTTCCAACCGCTCAATCAGTCCTTTTTTTTTTCGCTGTCGTAAGCCGCCAGCTCCGGAGCTTCATCGGCTAGCGCCGCGAGCTCTTTGATGAGACTATCAATCGCGCGCGCGCGGCTCGCTTCGATCGCCTTCAACAACGTCACTTCAAAATTAATCTTCTCGGCCAAACCGAGTTTCACGCTGCCTTCGCCTTCACGCAGCCCATCGAGCAAGCGCGTGATCTGCTCCGTCGTCATCGTGACGCCGCCGAGGCTGCTGCTGCGGCCACCTTGCGCGATCGCATCGAGCAAGGCCGCGCGCACCACTTCCTGTAAATCCGTGAGCAAGCGCACCAAGTCGCGGCCGGCTGCGTCGCATTCGTCCACGAGGGCGACGAGGCGCGCGTGGTCGCCGGTGGCGAGGGTGGCGGCGAGTTCGGCGATTTTTTCGGCCGCGACCAGACCGTACACATCAAGCACATCCGGCTCGGCGATCTCGGTCCCGCAAAACGAAATCATCTGGTCAAAAATCGACTGCGCATCGCGCATGCCGCCGTCCGCCATGCGCGCGATGCAGGCGAGCGCCTCGGGGGAAACTTTGATCTTTTCCTCGACCGCGATTTTCTGGAGCCGCTCGATGATGAGCGCCGCCGGGATCGGCTTGAGATCGAAGCGTTGGCAGCGCGACAGGATTGTCGGCAGGACTTTTTGCACCTCCGTCGTGGCGAAGACAAACTTCACGTGCGGGGGCGGCTCTTCGAGGGTTTTGAGGAGCGCGTTAAACGCTGCCGTCGAAAGCATGTGCACCTCGTCGATGATATAGACTTTGAATTTACCCTGCGCCGGCGAATAGCGCGCCGTCTCGCGCAGATCGCGCACTTGTTCGACGCCGTTGTTGGACGCGCCGTCGATCTCGATCACGTCCAAGTGCGAACCATCCGCGATGGCTTGCACGGCCGGATCCGCGGGATCGAAATCGGCGTTGGGGCCGCCGGTACAATTGAGGGCCTTGGCGAAAATGCGCGCGGTCGAGGTTTTGCCGGTGCCGCGCGGGCCCACAAACAAGTACGCGTGCGCGATGCGATTACGGGCGATGGCGTTTTTCAACGTCCGCACGACATGATCCTGCCCCACGACGTCGGCAAAGATCTGCGGACGCCATTTACGGGCGATGACTTGGTAACCGGTCGTGCTCAAAGGCGCAAAAGTTCAGGAATCGGACGGGGAAAATCAAAAATAAAGTGGCCAGGCACTCCACGGCACTGGGAGGACGACGTTACCGTTGCTGCCTTCCGGCCCTGGCGGGGTTCACGTGCCTGCCCATGCATGGCACCTGGCCGCCGCGAACCATGCGCCGGGGGCGAGTTCGCGCAACAACTATTTCCCTTTATAGCGACGCGGGCCTCGCGGTGCCGCCGTCTTTACGGTTTAACGGGTTCGGTGGCCGCGGGTGCCGTCGGCGAAGGCGGCGGTGGCGGGGTCGTGCCCTCACGTTTCCCACCCTTGCGCTCGCGCGGCGGGGGCAGACCGGGGCGTTCTTCACGCATCAACTCGCGCTGACGCTCCTGCATTTTCTCGAGTTTCTTGCGCTGCTCCGGGGTGAGCTCGACGGCGAGCGTTTGTTGGAGGCGGCGGAGAATCAGGCCTGTTTCCTTGATTGAAATTTGGCGCAACTGGCGGATTTCGTCCTCGGCGGCATCCACCAACGGACGGATTTTCTCCTTCTGCTCATTCGTGAGCTCGAGTCGATCGGTCATGTGCCGCAACACCGCCGGCAGCATCATGGGCGTGCCACGCGGTTGCGCACTCCGCAGCGCCAACATCGCCAGCAAACCGCCAAAAATAGCGCCCGCCAAAAACACGGCGGTAAACGCGAGTACAACTTTCCAAGTTTTGTTCATGGTTTATTCGATAGGACCGAGCAGCAGCGCAACGGGATCATCGCCGATGACGATTGTTTCCTCATCAGCCTCCGCCGTGAGCGCCGAAAAATTGACGCAGACGCTCGCGATCGCCAGCAGACTGGCCACACCCACCGCGCGAAGGGCAAAGCGCTCAAACAACGAACGCCCGGAGTGATCCGCGGCCAGGGCCAGGGCCGCGATGCGCGTGGCGAAACCATACGGCGCAGCCGTCACCGTATCGACGGGCGCGCACCGCGCCGCCGCGGTGAGACGTTTCCAAGAATGATCGGGGTCGAGGGGTTTCATGCGTGTTCCTTGTTTTGCAGATCTAAAAAAAGTTTTCGTAGTTTTCGGCGCGCTCGGAAGGCCCGCACTTTGACCAGAGACGTATTCCAGCCCGTGAGGTTGCAGATCTCAGCGATGGTTTTCTGCTCCATGTCCAGGAGTTGAATCACCATGCGGTCGTCGGGTTTGAGCTGGTCGAGGAGTTTATGCACGAGCTCGTGCGCGGCGAGCGCGTCGTTGGCGGCGACGTCGTTCTCGCTGGTCATCACCGCATCGAGCACTTCGGCCTGATTTTCAGAAAGATCCGCCCAACGAAACTCCGGGCGGCGTTGCTGCGCGCGGAGTTGGTCGATGCAGGTCGTCACCGCGATCCGCGAAACCCAGTGCGAGAGCGGCACCGCGCCCTGATACTGCTCGAGCCGAGTGAACATTTTTAGGAAAATATCTTGCGCAAGGTCTTCCTCGGCGACGCGACGCGGGAGGTGGGAACGCACGATGCGGATAACCAACGGGTAAAGATGATCAACCAGTTCGCGCGCGGCGGCCTGATCACGTTGACGCACGCGCACCAAGCAGCCAGCCACGTCGAACGACGGTTCTTCATCAGGCATAAAGAAAGAAAATTGAAACCCGACACAGCACGCAAGACGGGCTTCACGCTGGCAGGTTACAAGGCCCCAAACGCAAAGCACCCGAAGAACGCCCGCCTTGACTCCCGCGCCCGCCGCCCGATACGCCTCATTCACAGCAATGCCCACGCTTTCCCAGGCCCTTCGACTTACGAACACGCGCGATCGTTAATGCACCGCCGAGCGGTGGATCGCGCGTTGGCCTGTTAGCAAATCCCGTCATCGCTGTTTTGCGGTTAGACGGTTCGTCGGCTCGCTTCTAATCATTCGTTCGTTCAACCTTTTGTTTCTCGGCTCCTGTTTCGCCATGCAATCTGCGCCCGTCACCAAATACCGCCCGTTCCCGCCCGTCGCCCTGCCCAACCGCCAGTGGCCCAATCGCACGCTCACGCGCACGCCGATGTGGTGCAGCGTCGACCTGCGCGACGGCAACCAAGCCCTCGCCCAACCCATGAGCGTCGAGGAGAAACTCGAGTATTTCGAGTTGCTCGTGAAAATCGGCTTCAAGGAAATCGAGATCGGTTTCCCGTCCGCTTCGCAGATCGAATTCGATTTTTGCCGCCGCCTCATCGAGGAGAAACGCGTCCCCGACGATGTCGCGCTCCAGATTCTTTGCCAATGCCGCGAGGATCTCATCATCCGCAGTTGCGAGGCGCTCCGCGGCGCGAAACAGATTATTTTTCATCTCTACAACTCCACGTCGCCCTCGCAGCGCCAGCATGTGTTTAACGCCAGTCGCGCCGATATCGTCGCCATCGCCATGCGCGGTACGGCTTGGGTCAAACAGCACACCGCCGCCCTCGCCGCCGCCGGCACGCATGTGCGTTTCCAATATTCTCCGGAGAGCTTCACCAGCACCGAACTCGATTTTGCGCTGGAAATCTGCGAGGCCGTCACCGACGTCTGGCAACCCACGGTTGAGAATAAAATCATCCTCAATCTCCCCGCCACGGTCGAATACGCCACACCCAACGTCCACGCCGACCAGATCGAGTGGATGGCCACGCACCTCACGCGCCGTGATCGCACGCTGATTTCGCTCCACACGCACAACGACCGCGGCACCGGCGTCGCCGCCACGGAGCTCGCCTTACTCGCGGGCGCGGATCGAGTCGAAGGCACGCTCTTCGGCAATGGCGAACGCACCGGCAATCTCGACATCGTCACCGTCGCGCTGAATTTCTACACCCACGGCATCCATCCGGGCCTCGATTTCTCCGACATTAACCACGTGCGCGACGTCTACGAGCGTTGCACCAAACTCGAAGTGCCGCCTCGCCAGCCCTACGCCGGCGAACTCGTTTTCACGGCCTTCAGCGGCTCGCACCAAGACGCCATCAAGAAATCCTGGGCCGTCCAAAAACCCGACGCGCCTTGGGACGTGATCTACATTCCGATCGATCCCGCCGACCTCGGTCGCAGTTACAAAGCCATCATCCGCATCAACAGCCAATCCGGCAAAGGCGGCGTCGCGTACGTCCTTGAAAACGACTTCGGCTTCCAGCTGCCGAAGCTCATGCACAAGGAAATCGGCAAACTCATCAACGACCGCGCCGACGCCAAGGGCACCGAGCTCTCCGCCGCCGAGATCAACACGATCTTCCGCCACGAATACCTTGAGCAACCCGCGCCGCCGCTCGTGCTCCAACATTTCAAAACCACCGAGCGCGACAGCACCGTCACCTGCGACGCCGCGATGACGTTTAACGGCGTCCTCCACACGCTCAACGGCAGCGGCAACGGCCCGATCGACGCCTTCGTCCGCGCCCTCGCCGCCACCACGCTCCCGAAATTCGAAGTACTCAATTACAGCGAACACTCCCTCGGCCGCGGCGCCGAAGCCCGCGCCGTGAGTTATATTCAGATCAAGACCGAGCGCGGTCTCACGCTCTACGGCGCCGGTATCGACACCAACATCGAGCTCGCCTCCATCAAAGCCATCGTCAGCGCCCTCAACCGCGCCCTCGCCAAGTAAAACCCGGCCCGACGCACCGCGTTGCGTTACATTAACCACGTCAGCCCGACCCGTCTGCCCATGAAATTCACTCCCGAGAAACCCGCCCTCTTCGGCGAAACCCTCGACTCCCTCACCGCGCACTTGCGCGAACTCGGCGAGCCGGCCTTCCGCGCGAAACAGATTCTCGACTGGGTCTACAAAAAACGCGCCCGCACTTGGGACGCGATGACCAATCTCCCCAAGCCGCTGCGCACCAAACTCGAAGCCACCTTCGACCTCACGCCTGCCACGCTCGTCCTCTCCAAAGAATCCAACGACGTCACCGACAAGCTCCTGCTCGAACTCCGCGACGGCTCACTCATCGAGAGCGTCATCATCCGCGCCCCGCAAGACAACGTCGGCGAAGAACACTCGCGCAAAACCATCTGCATTTCCACGCAGGTCGGCTGCGCGATGGGCTGCGTGTTCTGCGCGAGCGGCCTCGCCGGCCTCAAGCGCGACATGTCCGCGGGCGAAATCGTTTCCCAGCTTCTCCAAGTCTGCTACCGCGAAGACGCCACCACGCCCCGCGCCCGCCCCGAACTCGCCTCCTTCGACAATATCGTCGTCATGGGCATGGGCGAACCGCTCGCCAACTACGACGCCCTCATCCGCGCCCTCACCATCCTCAACGCCGAATGGGGCCTCGGGTTCGGCGCGCGTCGCATCACCGTCTCGACCAGCGGCCTCGTCCCGAAAATCCTCAAGCTCGCTGAAGAGCCCATCGGCTTCCGCCTCGCCGTCTCGCTCCACGGTTCCACCAACGAGGTCCGCGAGAAAATCATGCCGGTCAACAAAGCGTACCCGCTCGAGAAACTCATCCCCGCCGTCCGCGAGTTCTCCGAAAAACACGGCCGCATGGTCACGCTCGAGTTTATCCTCATCGAGGACGTCAACGACTCCGTCGAACAAGCCGGCGAGCTACGCGACATCGCGCGCGACCTCCACGCGCACGTGAACATCATTCCCTACAACACCGTCGAAGGCCTCCCTTGGAAACGCCCGAGCGTACACGTCCAAGAAGGGTTTGCCGATGTGCTGCGCGCCGCCCGCGTGCCCGTCACACTGCGCCGCGAAAAAGGCCACGACATCGCCGCCGCCTGCGGCCAGCTCCGCCTCAAGACCGAAAAAGACCGCGAGCTCGCCCAAGCCTAACCGCATGAGCTCCGCCGCCGCGTCCCCCGCCGCGTCCTCGGCCCAACGCACGGCGCTGCCCATCCTCTTCGCGATCAGCACGGGGCACCTGCTCAACGACACCATTCAGTCGTTACTCCCTGCGCTCTATCCGCTGCTGAAAGAATCACTGCACCTCAGCTTCGCCCAGATCGGTCTCATCACGCTCGCGTTTCAACTCACCGCCTCTCTCTTGCAACCGGTCGTCGGCCTCGTCACCGACCGCCACCCGCAGCCTTACTCGCTCGCCGCCGGCATGGGATTCACGCTGGTCGGGTTGGTGTTGCTCGCGTTTGCCAGCAGCTTCCCGGCGGTCCTCATCGCCGGCGCGCTCGTCGGACTCGGCTCTTCCATTTTTCACCCCGAAGCTTCGCGGGTCGCACGCATGGCTTCCGGGGGTCGCCACGGCTTCGCGCAATCGCTTTTCCAAGTCGGCGGAAACGCCGGCAGCGCCCTCGGCCCGCTCCTCGCAGCGCTTTTCGTCGCCCACCACGCCCAATCGCGCGTCGCCTGGTTCGTGGTCGTACCGATCATCGGCTTCGGCCTGCTCACGCGCGTCGGACATTGGTACAAAGCCCAACTCAGTGCGCACCACGCCACCGCCCGCCGCGCCGCACCGACCGCGCCCCTGCCGCGCGGAAAAGTGATCACCGCCATCGCGATTCTCGCCGTGCTGATTTTCTCAAAATATTTCTACATGGCCTGTCTCGGTAGCTATTACACGTTTTACCTGATTGAGAAATTTCACGTCTCGATCCAGCAGTCGCAGTTTCTACTTTTTCTTTTTCTCGGTGCCGTCGCCGCCGGTACGATCATCGGCGGCCCAGTCGGTGACCGCATCGGCCGCAAAGCCGTGATCTGGGTCTCCATCCTCGGCGTCGCGCCGTTCACGCTACTACTGCCCTACGCCAATTTATTTTGGACCGCTGGGCTCACCGTGATCATCGGTCTTGTGCTGGCTTCGGCGTTTTCGGCGATTCTGGTTTATGCGCAAGAATTGATCCCGAGTCGTGTTGGGCTGATCTCGGGTATTTTTTTCGGATTCGCTTTTGGTATGGGCGGCATCGGTTCGGCGGCGCTCGGCCGCCTCGCCGATTTACGCGGCATCGATTACGTTTTTCACGTCTGCTCGTTTCTGCCGCTGCTGGGATTGTTGACCGCGTTTCTACCCGACCCACGCCGTAACGCCATCGCGGCCTGACGCGATTTTTTTGCTAAAAATTCCGCTTGCGCGATGCGCGGAACTTTTTTTCGCATCGGTTTTCAAAGCGCACTCCGCTTACCCAGAAACCCCGCTTCATCCCATGATCGAAGTTACAGGCCTCGTTAAAAACTATGGCACCAAGCGTGCCGTGGACGGCATTAGTTTTAAAGTAAACCGCGGCGAGATCCTCGGTTTCCTCGGCCCCAATGGAGCCGGCAAATCGACCACGATGAAGATGCTCACCGGCTTCATCCGAGCCGACGCCGGCACGGCCAGCGTCGGCGGCATCGACGTCACCGTCGACCCCGTCGCGGTCAAACGCCAACTCGGCTACCTCCCCGAAAGCGCGCCGGCTTACCCCGAGATGACGGTCGAAGAATTTCTCAGTTTCATCGCGGAGGTCCGCGGCTTCCGCACCGCGACTGCAAAACGCGAACGGGTCGAGCACGTCCTCGGACTCACCCATCTCAACAGCGTCCGCAGCCAATCCATCGAGACGCTTTCTAAAGGTTACAAACAACGCGTCGGCTTCGCGCAGGCACTGATCCACAACCCGCCCGCACTCATCCTCGACGAGCCGACCGATGGCCTCGATCCCAACCAGAAAAACGAAGTCCGCGCTTTGATTAAAAACATGGCCGCCGAAAAAGCGGTGATTCTCTCGACGCACATTCTCGAGGAAGTGGATGCGATCTGCACCCGCGTGATCATCATCGCGCGAGGTCGAATCGTCGCTGATGAAACGCCCGCCGCCCTGCGCGCCCGCCAACCTGGCGCCAGGCTTGATGAAATCTTCCGCACCCTGACGGCCTAACCGAAAGCACGCCTGCTTCAAAACGTACTCATCTCAAATCTCCGACTTTATTATGAGCCAGATCCGACCTCTCTTTAAACGCGAGTTCCTCGGCTATTTCCGTTCGCCGGTGGCCTATGTGTTTCTCATCTCGTTTCTCGTCATCTCTGTCTCGCTCGCCTTTTCCCGCTACGGAAATTTCTTTAAGAATGGCACGGCCAGCCTGGAGAGTTACTTCATCTTTTTCCCCTGGTTGTTTATGTTTATCGTGCCCGCCGTGGGCATGCGACTTTGGTCCGAAGAAAAACGGGCTGGCACGATCGAACTCCTCTTCACGTTACCCATCACGACGCTCGAGGCCGTGCTCGGAAAATTTCTCGCCGGCTGGGCGTTTCTCACGCTCGCGATTTTGCTGAGCTTCCCGATGGCTCTCACGGTGGGCTTCTTGGGCCAACCCGATTGGGGCGTGATGGCTGCGACTTATCTCGGCGCCATCCTCATGGCCGGCGCGTATCTCGGCATCTGCGCCCTGACTTCTGCGCTCACGAAAAACCAGGTCATCAGCTTCGTTCTGAGTCTCGCGGCGTGCGCGGTCTTTGTGTTTCTAGGCCTTAGTAGCTTCACGACGACGCTCGAAAGTATTCTGCCTGTCAGCGTCGCCGACATGGTCTCAAACTTCAGTTTCGTGACGCACTTCGACGCCTTCACCAAAGGCATCATCGATCCCAAAGACGTGATCTTCTTTCTCTCGCTGATGGGATTCACGCTCGTCCTCAACGTCGTCGCCCTCGAACGCTAAACCTTCGCCCCCGACCCCCATGAAACTCAGCGGCAAAGCCCTCGCCATCATCCTCCTTTTCGTCGGCCTCGTTCTCGTCAACTACCTCGCGGCCAATCTCCCCGCGCGCCTCGATACCACCGCCGAACGCATTTATACGCTCTCTTCCGGCACTCAAGGGCTCCTCGGTAAAATCGAAGAGCCGATCACGCTCGATTTCTATTTCACCAAGTCCGCCACCGGCCTGCCCATCGCGTACAAAAACTACGCGACCCGCGTCGAGGAAATGCTGCGCCAATACGCCCGAGCCTCGCGCGGAAAAATCACGCTCAACGTCATCGACCCTCGTCCCGACACTCCCGAAGAAGAGCGCGCCACGGCCGCCCGTATCCAACCCCAACTCATTCCAACCACCGGCGAACAAATCCAATTTGGCCTCGTCGCGACCCAAGCCGACCAACACAAGACTCTCTCCGCACTTAACCCCCAGCGTGAGCAGTTCCTCGAGTACGATCTCTCCCAACTCATTTATAGCGTTCAGCAAATCGACAAAAAGAAGCTCGGCCTCCTCACGAGCCTACCGCTTCAAGGCACCAGTCCGCAGGAAGCCCAAATGATGCTGATGATGCGCCAGCAGCCCCAACCCGGCCAATTCGTCACCACCGAGTGGGAAAAAACGTTTCAAATTATCCGCATCGAGTCCACCGCCACCGAACTCCCCGCCGGACTCGACGCGCTCGCCGTCATCCACCCGCAAAACCTCGCGCCGAAACTCCAGTTCGCTGTCGATCAATTTATCCTAGGCGGCCGCCCCGTCTTCCTCGCCGTCGATCCCGCCTCTCAATATTTCAAACGCCAGAGCAACCCCCAGCAATCCATGATGGGCGGGCCAACGCCCAACCTTTCCAGCGACCTCGCCCCACTCCTCTCTGCCTACAACATCGGCTACGATCCGCAAAAAATCGTCGGCGATCTTGAAAACGCCACGCAGGTCCAGACTCAAGGCGGCCAACTCGCCCGCTATCCCGTCTGGCTCAACCTGCGCCGCGGCAATTTCAACGCCACTTCCGCGCCCACGGGACAACTCAACTCCGCTCTGTTCATCGAGCCTGGTTTTCTCACCGCGCAAACGGGCGCCACCACGACTTTCACGCCGCTCGTCGAATCCTCCGCTCAATCCGGCGACGTAGCAGCTATGGCCCTACAATTTTCCCAGCCCGACGCCATCGCCCGCCAAATCACGCCTACCGGCAAAAAGACCCTCGCCGCACTCGTCACCGGT
>CAJAFD010000427.1 GCA_903938935.1 uncultured Opitutia bacterium | reverse complement strand
TTGGCGCCGTGGGCTGGCAACTGCAACCCGCGCCCGCCGGTACGCCGCCCGGCGCCACCGCCGATCTGCAATTTTGGGAGCACAACAGCCGCACCCTGAGCGGCGAATCCGTCGCGGTCAGCGGTCGCCATCCAGCGTCGCGCCAACTGCAGAGCCCGAGCGACGACACGCTCATCGCCGATTATCGTAACCCCACGTTCGTGCTCGGTAGTAACTGGCAACCGCGCCGCGCGCCGATCTTTCAGCCTTAAACTTGGCCTCGCTGTTTAACTTCATAAGCATCGTGCTCTTTGCGCCCGCCGCATCGCGACTCCAACTTCGCCCTTAGTTTTTAATCACCATGAAACTCCGCCCCGTGTTCCACGCTCTCGCCGCTCTGGCTTCGGTTTCTGCACTGGCTGCCGCCGAGCAGATGCTCGTCACCGTCACGCACGACCTCACCATCGCTCGTCCCTCCGAAACCATCGTCGTGCCGTGGTCGCAAGTGAACGCCGCGCTGCCCGGCGCGCTGCTCCAGCGCATCGCCGTGAAAGATGCCACCGGCCGCGTCCTGCCTTACCAAGTCACCAACGTCGCCCCACAAGCCAAGGACCCGAAAGGTGTCGGCATCGCTTACGGTGAACTCATTTTCCAACATGATTTCGCCGCTGGCGAAAAATCCGCGACGTTCACCATCGAGAAAATCGACGCCGTCGCGCCGGTGTTTTCGATCAAGACTTTTGGTCGTTACGTGCCGGAGCGCCTCGATGACTTCGCGTGGGAAAACGACAAGATCGGCCACCGCACTTATGGACCTGCGCTCGCTGCTCCCGTCGTTCCCGGCGTCCCTAAAGAAGTGCTCGTCACCAGCGGCCTCGACGTTTGGTGCAAGCGCGTGAACTACCTCATCGTCGACCGTTGGTACAACAAGGGCCACGATCACTACCACAAAGACGAAGGCGAAGGCATGGACATGTACCAAGTCGGGCCTTCCCGCGGCTGTGGTGGCACGGGCGTTTGGGACGGCAAAACGCTCTACGTCGGTCGGAATTATAAATCTTGGAAAGTGATCACCAACGGGCCCGTTCGCACCGTGTTCGAGCTCACGTACGACGCTTGGGACGCCGCCGGCACGCAGGTTTCCGAAGTGAAACGCTTCACCGTCGATGCCGGCCACAACCTCGACCAGATCGAGAGCACCTTCACCGTCGCCGCGGGCGGCCCCAAAGAAATCACCGTCGCCATCGGCCTCAACAAAACTCCCGCCGATAAAAACCAAGACGCTTCCGTCGCCCTCACGTCCTCTGCCGCCACGGGCACGCTCACGCAATGGGTGACGCAAAAAACTAACGGCGAACTCGGCACCGCCTTGATCATGCCCACGGGTGCCTTCGTCGGATTTGCCGCCGATGCGCTCAACGAGCTCATCCTCGCCAAGGCCACTTCGGGCCAACCGCTGCGTTATTACGCGGGCGCCGGTTGGAGCAAAGCCGGCGAATTCAAATCGCAGGCCGACTGGAACGCTTACGTCGCCGCGTGCGCCACGCGCGCTGCCGCACCGCTCAAAATCACCGTCGCGTCCCAATAAATCCGCCCGCAACGTCCGCGCTTAAATTTTCCCACATGAAACTCCATTATTTTCCCACGCCCGCCGCGACCAACACGCTCTCCACCGAGCAGCTCCGCGAGACCTTCCACATAGGTGGGCTCTTCCAACCTGGCGCCGTCATCGCGCATTACACCGATCTCGATCGCATGATCGTCGGCGCCGCGGTCCCCACGACCGCGCCGCTCGGACTGCCCAACGACAAGGAAATCGGCACCTCGTTTTTCCTCGAGCGTCGCGAGGTCGGCATCCTCAACGTCGGCGCGGGTCCGGGCATCGTCCGCGTCGGCGGCGTGGCGCACACGCTCGCCACGCTTGATTGTCTCTACATCGGGCTCGGCGAAAAAGACGTCACCTTGGAAAACGGCACCGCCGGCCAGGCTCAGTTTTATTTCATCAGCACGCCCGCCCACGCGAAACATCCCACGGTGCTCGCCCGTCGCGCCGACGTCTCGGCCGCGCCCATCGGCGATGTCACCAAGGCCAACCGCCGTACGATTTTGAAGTACATCCATCCCGAAGGCATCAAGAGCTGCCAACTCGTCCTCGGCTTCACGGAGTTCGAGCCCGGCAGCATCTGGAACACGATGCCGCCGCACACGCACAGCCGTCGCACGGAAATTTATCTCTACTTCGATCTCGGCGATAACATCGCGATGCATTTCATGGGCGAGCCGCACGCCACGCGTCACCTCGTCGTGCGCGACCGCGAAGCCGTCCTCTCGCCCGCATGGTCGATCCACTGCGGCGTCGGCACCGGCGCTTATCGTTTCGTCTGGGCCATGGGCGGCGACAACCAAGTCTTCTCCGACATGGATCCCGCGCCGATCGCGTCGCTTCGCTAATTTTTTCGCGGCTGCTGTTTTTAACATGTCTCTTTTTCTCCAACAAAAATTCGGCCTCGCCGGTAAAGTCGCGCTCGTCACCGGTTCTTCCCAAGGCCTCGGCAAAGCCATGGCCATCGCCCTCGCGCGTGCTGGCGCCGATGTGATCATCAACGGCCGCGACGCCGCCAAGCTCGCGCCCGTCGTCGCCGAAATCACCGCGCTCAATCTCGGCGTCAAGGCCACCGCCATCGCCGCTGATCTCGGCGACCGCGCCGCCGTCCAGCGACTCATCGAGCAAGCGATCGCGTGGCAAGGGCACCTCGACATTCTCGTCAACAACGCGGGCATCATCAAACGCACGCCTGCGGCCGATCACACCGACGCCGACTGGGACGCCGTCATCGACGTGAATCTGAATGGCGTGTTCACCGCCTGTCGCGCCGCCGGCCAACACATGCTCGCGCGGGGCTCGGGCAAAATTATTAACATCGCCTCGTTGCTCACGTTTTTCGGCGGCATCACTGTGCCCGGTTACGCTGCGAGCAAGGGCGCCGTCGGCCAGCTCACCAAGGCGCTTTCCAACGAATGGGCATCGAAGGGCGTCAACGTGAACGCCATCGCGCCCGGCTACATGCGCACCGATAACACTGCCGCGCTCCAAGCCGACGCCGTGCGCTCCAAGGAAATCCTTAGCCGCATTCCCGCGGGCCGTTGGGGCGAACCCAGCGACATGGAAGGCGCGATCATCTTTCTCGCGTCGGCGGCGAGTGATTACTTGAGCGGCCACGTCATGACCGTCGACGGCGGCTGGTGCGGGCGTTGACAAGGCGCCGGGTAGGTGCCCTCGGCGGAATCCTTGGCGCTGGGGTTGTCGCGATTGCGAAACAGCCCTTCGGCTTGCAGCGATCCGGTGTTGAGCACGAAGCTGGCGGCGCAGGCTAAGCTGGCTAATTTTAAGCGTCGCAGAAGGACGGAGCAGGAGCCGATTAACATGGCTGAAGAGGCGTGGTCTTATGTCCAACCCCCGCCCAAGTTTTGCTGCCAGTATAAGACAGCACTCCGCAGTCGTTTTTGGACAGAGAAAATAGAACGTTTTGGCATTGCCGTGCAGAGGGTTAGCAAACGAAGGCCTTAAGCAGCCTCGACTTTGGACCGTTTCCCCCTATTTTCGTTAGTACACTTTACAGTGGCCCTTAACCCCAAGGAGCCAATTTTTGTCCCCAGCCCCATCATGAAATCAACGCGCTGCCTTTCCACGTTTTTTGCCGGTCTTGTTTCTGCCGCCCTGCTTTGCGGACCACAGTTCGCTTCCGCCGCCTCCCAGTACGACCAGCGCCTGGCGAATCTCTCCACGCGCGGCCAGATCGGCACCGGCACCAACATCATGATCACCGGCTTCGTGGTGAACGATGGTGCACCCAAAAAAGTCCTTGTCCGTGCCGCCGGTTATTCGCTCGCGCGCTTTGGCCTGCCCACCAACACCCTGCTCGCGAATCCCACACTCAGTATTTATAACGGCGACGGCCAACTCGTGCTTCAAAATGATACGTGGGGCTCGGCCGATAACGACCAAGCGGTCCTCGCCGCCACCACCGCCACCGCGGGCGCCTTTGCCCTCGGTACCGCCGCGGCGAATGGCTCCAACGATGCCGCCCTCGTCGCCACTCTTTCCCCTGGCACGTATACCGCGCAGGTCAGCGGTGTGAATAACACCTCGGGCATCGGCTTGCTGGAAGTTTACGACATCAGTGGCTCCGCGCGCTTGATCAACCTCTCGACGCGAGCCGTCGTCGCCGCCGGTAACGGCGTCTTGATCTCGGGGCTCGTCATCGCGCCCAGCACCGGCCCGCGTCGGTTGCTGATCCGTGCGGCTGGCCCGGCGCTGACGGCGCTTGGTGTGGGCGGTGCGATCGCCGATCCCGTTTTTTCGATCTATAATGACAAATCTGTCATCATTTCCGGTGGCTCCAACGATAACTGGTCTTCCGGCACCGCGGCCAACACCGCTGCCGTTTCCGCCGCCTTCGCTAAGGCAGGAGCGTTTCCCTTCGCGGAAGGTTCCCGCGATGCGGCGCTCGTGATCGATCTGAACCCTGGTAGTTACACGATTCAAGTGGCCGGCGTCGGCGGCACCGGTGGTGTTTCGCTCGTAGAAGTTTACGATCTCTCGTCTGAAACGCTTTCGACGGTGGGCGTCGCCGCTTCTGTTGCGGCGGCTGATGCCCGGGGCGCTTCGCCCGTGGTCTTCACGCTCAATCGCGTCGGGGATCTCTCCAAAGCTATCAATGTGGGCTACGCGCTTAGCGGTACCGCTCAATCCGGCGTCGACTACGTGCCCGTGAGCGGCGTAGCCAGCTTCGCCGCCGGCGCCTCTACGGCCACCGTCAGCCTCGTGCCCAAGACCAACGGCGCCAATCTCAACAACCGTATCGCTACCCTCACGCTCCTCGCCAACAACAGCTACGGCGTCGGGAGCAACGCCAGCGCCAGCGGCTCCTTCTTCTATAACTCTGGGTCGCTCTTTATCTCTAACTTGCGCACGCCGGCGACGGTCACCGGCTCCACGGCCTACGGCACCGGTACCATCCAACTCGCGCCTGACGAGAAATCCGCTTACATCAACGTCTCGTTCTCCAACCTCAGCTCGCCGGAGATTGTGGCTCATCTCCAGATCGACGGTAACTACGTTTACAATCTCCCGCAGGGCCAAGTCAGCTACGCCGCTTGGGACTTCGCCCCTACGGGCACTTACAGCACCGCCGACCTGATCGCGGCCCTCAAAGCGGGACGCATTTCGATCTCGATCGACACGGCCAAGTTCACCACCGGTGAACTCACCGGCAGTTTCGTGAAAACTTCCGGCACGGCGGCCTTCAATGCTCCCGTCGCAGCTGCGGCCATCGATCTCACCAAGATTACCACGCAAGACGCCTCGCGCTTTCTCGCGCAGGCCACCTTCGGCGTCCGCAACGACGACATCTACACTCTCATCAATAAAGGCTATAACGGTTGGTTGAACGAGCAGATGGCGCTCCCGGCCTCGCTCCACTTCGTCGAAGCCAGTGCCGATTTTGCCATCACTAATGCCGGCGGCGCCGGCGGCAACGCCACCACGGGCGTGCTCAACACCCGCATCGGGCTCACTCACCGCCAACACGCTTGGTGGAAACTCGCGGTCAATGCCCCCGACCAACTCCGCCAACGCGTCGCCTTTGCCCTCAGCCAGATCCTCGTGACCTCCGACCAGAATAGTACGATCTCCAACTGGCAAGACGGTCACACCAATTACTACGACCTGCTCGTGCGCGGCGCCTTCGGCAACTTCCGCACCCTCCTAGAAAACGTCACGCTGAGCCCTAACATGGGCATCTACCTGAGCTCCCTGCGTAACCGCAAGGCCACCTTCAACACGGCCGGCGTCCAACTCACTCAGGCCGACGAAAACTACGCCCGTGAGGTCATGCAGCTCTTCACCATCGGCCTCAACGAACTGCAGCCCGACGGTACCCTGAAACTCGACGTCAACGGCCAACCCATCCCGAACTACACCCAGGAAACCATCGTGCAGATGGCTAAGGTCTTCACCGGTTGGGGCTACTACCAATCCACCAATCCCACTTTCACCGGCGGCGGTGGCCTGAGTGAGAATTACCTCAACCCCATGGTGCTCTATCCGGCGTTTCATGACGACACCGCGAAAACCATCGTCACCGGCAAAGTCCTCCCCGCCACCCAAGGCGGCGCCAAAGACCTCAAAGACACTCTCGACGCCCTTTTCAATCACCCCAACACCGCCCCGTTCATCTCGCGTCAACTCATCCAGCGTCTCGTCACCAGCAACCCCAGCCCCGGTTACATTTACCGCGTCGCCTCGGTGTTCGCCAACAACGGCGCCGGCGTCCGCGGCGACCTCGGTGCGGTCGTTCGTGCTATCCTCACCGATTACGAAGCCCGATCTTCCGCCCTCCTTAACACCGTAGGCCACGGTAAAGCCAAGGAACCTCTCCTGCGCGCCACCGCTCTCCTCCGCGCTTATGGTGGGGCCACCACCACCACTCCGGGTGGACGTTACACCGCGGGCAGCGGCTTTAGCCTCAGCAATCCCGAAGGCGCTCTCGCCCAATCTGCCGGTCGCGCTACGACCGTCTTCAACTTCTACGAACCCGACTACATCTACCCCGGCATCATTGCCTCCGCTGGACTCTTCGCTCCGGAATTCCAGATTTTCAATGATACCACGGCCATCTCCGCCCCCAATTATCTTTACGGTATCATCTACAGCACGCCTACGGCCACCTCGGTCGGACTCACGCTCACGGACTTGCTCCCTCTGGCTAAGGCTCCGCAGCAACTCGTCGATTACATGAATCTCATCTTCTGCGGTGGCACCATGACTCAAGCTGACACCAATCTGATCGTCTCCGCCCTCACACGCATGCCCACTGCGACCACCGATCTGGAAAAAGTCCGCTCCGCTCTCTATCTCGTTGCCACCTCCCCCGAAGGCTCCGTCCAAAAATAATCCGCCCATGAATCCCAAAAACCCCACCTTCGATCCCGCCCGCCGCAAATTCATCGGCTCCTGCTGCTCCGCCGTCGGCGCTACCGGCATGTTGTCCACCCTCGCGCAACTCCGCCTCACCGGAGCCATCGCGAGCCCCGACAACGGCCCCGTCACCCCCAACACGGCCGGCGCCCTACCGTCCGATTATAAAGCTCTTGTCTGTCTCTTCTTCGCCGGCGGCAACGATGCCAATAATTTCATCATCCCCAACGACGCCGACGGGTACGGCTCCGCCGCCGCCGCTACGGGCTACGCCTCCATCACCGGCGGTCGCGGCGCGCTCGCCCTCCCGCAAAACACCCTACTGGGTATCAACCCCAAGACCTCCGATGGCCGCGCTTGGGCCATTCACCCCAGCTTCAATGCCGACGTCGCCGGCACCAACACCACCGGCCTGAAGTCCCTCTTCGACTCCGGCCAGATGGCGTTCATGGCCAACGTCGGCACGCTCGCCGTCCCGACCACTCGCGCCCAATACCTCGCGCGCTCGGTCCCGCTCCCGATGTCGCTCTTCTCCCACAACGACCAACAGGTCGAATGGCAGAGCAGCATTGCCGATAAAGCCTTCGCCTCTGGCTGGGGTGGCCGCCTCGCCGACCTCACCGACGCCTTCAACTCCAACAACTCGATCTCCATGTCGATCACGTTGAACGGCCAAAACTCCTTCCAAGTCGGCCGCAACGTCGTCCAGTACTCCGTCAGCCCCAACGGCGCGATCACCCTTAGCGGCTCCAGTGCCCCCACCGGCACCTCGTTCGCCGCCATCCGCACCAAGGCCCAGAACGACCTGCTCGCCGCGAGAAACAGCAACCTCTTCGAGACCGCCTTCGCCGGCCTCACCTCCAACGCCATCTCCGACAGCGCGCTCGTCTCCAGTATCTTCTCCCGCGCCCTACCTTTCACCACCGCGTTCCCCAACACTGGCCTCGGTCAACAGCTCCGCACCATCGCGCGCCTCATCGCCGCCGCCCCGGAACTCGGTCTCAAACGCCAAGTCTTCTTCGCGCGGATCGGCGGCTTCGACCTCCACGAATCTCAGCTCGGCGCGCACGCGAACCTGATCGCTGATATTTCCCGTAGCGTCTCCGCCTTCTACAAAGCCACCGTCGAACTCGGCGCCGCCCAACAAGTCACCACGTTCACCGCCTCCGACTTCGGCCGCACCTTCAACACCAACGGCGACGGCTCTGACCACGCTTGGGGCTCCCATCACTTCGTCGTCGGCGGCGCCGTCAAAGGCGGCGACATCTACGGCAAAATGCCCACACTCATCCGCAGCGGTCCCGATGACTCCGGCACCCGTGGCAACTGGATTCCCACGACCAGCGTCGACGAATACAGCGCCACGCTCGCTACCTGGTTTGGCGTCAGTGCCAGTAATCTACCGGTGGTCCTGCCCAACATCGGCCGCTTCTCGCGCGCCAACGTCGGCTTCCTCTAAGTCTCTCCCGCCCCGCGCGGGCGTCGCTCCTTGCCCGCGCGTCTACGCCTCGTATGATTTCGCGCCGTCTGCTGCCGGCTCTCGGCCTCTTGCTCTTGTTGGGCCTTTTCGTGTGGTGGCTCGTGCCCCGCGCGCCCGAGCCGGAACTCGAGCCAGCTCGCGCTCGTGCCCCCGCGATTCCCATAGCTACTCCGGATTCCACCGATGCCCGCCGCGAAAAAAATCCCTCGCCCCCGCCGCGCGTTTTCACCGCCCCGTACGAAGCCCCGGCTTCCCTCGCCGCCGAATTGAATTCGCCGCGCTCGGACATCACCCGCGACCTCAACCTCATCAACGACCTGTTCACCAACTGGCGCGTCAACTTCCCCAGCCTCGGTCACCCCTTCGGCGAAAACGCCGAGATCACCGCCGCTCTTATCGGCGAAAATCCCTATCGCTTGCCCCACCTGCCGCGCGACCACCCCGCGATCAACGCCGCCGGCGAACTCACCGACCGTTGGGGCACGCCTTTTCTTTTTCACGCCCTCGCCAGCGATCGCATGGAAATCCGCTCCGCCGGCCCCGATAAAAAATTTGGCACCGCCGACGATGTCCGCCTCACGCCTCCCGGCGTCGATCCGCCCTTGTAAACGCATACCGCCCGCGCAGCGGTTTGAGTTTTTTCGGTTAAACAGTGGCCCCTACGGCGGTTCGAGCGTGTTTCTTCGCTATTTTCCTGCAACCTCGGGCCGCCGCCAGCGTCTCGACAATCGCCTACATTATCCCCAAATCTAACCCTTATCATGTTTGCCTCTCATCCCGCATCCTTCTCGCCTTCGCGCTTTTCCGCTCGCGCCCGCCGCGCCTTCACGCTCCTCGAAATTCTCGTCGTTCTCGCCATCATCGGGCTCCTCGCCGGTCTCGCCATCAGCAACGTCGATAAAATCTTCGGCGGTGCGCAAGTCACCACGGCCTCGCTCTTCGTTAAAGAGAGCATGAAAACCTCGCTCACGACCTATCGCATTCACCTCGGCGATTATCCCTCGAGCGCTGAAGGCATCCTCGCCCTCATCACCGCTCCCGGCAACAAAGCCGACCGTTGGCGTGGCCCCTACATCGAAGGCGGTAAAGTTCCCCTCGATCCTTGGGGCGAGCCCTACCAATACCGCTATCCTGGCACCAAAAATAAAGGAGGTTACGACCTTTATTCCAAAGGCCCCGACAAAGCCGACGGCACCGAAGACGACATCGGCAACTGGGATTCCACCGCGGCTGCTACGCCCGGAAAATAATTCATGATCGAGTGCGGCCAGCAACCGGCGGCAGGCGGCCGGGCCGCGCGGGTGGGGCGCTACGCTCCGGTCATCGCCCGTGTATCTCGCCGCGGCTTCACGCTGCTCGAGATGCTCCTCACGCTCGCACTCATCGCGCTGCTCGCGGGTGCGCTCATCGGCGGCTCCTCCGCGCTGCTCGCCGAGAAACCGCCTTCGGCGGACGATGTTTTTTGGAGCACCGTTCGCACCGCGCGCAAGACCGCTCTGAACGCCGAGCAAGATCTCAACCTCCGCTACGACGAGAAAACCAAAGCCTTCCAGCTCACGCCGCCCGACGGTAACATTCAATCGTTTCCGATCCCCGTCGCCGGCTCCGGCAGCGATCTCATCGTTGAATTTCTCGCCGCCCAAAAAACCGGCGGTTCCATTCTCCTCGGTGGCACCGTCGTCGAAACGGAGCCCTTGAGCGGCGGTGTGACGTTTTACGCCGACGGCACTTGCACGCCCTTCCGCCTGCAGATTCGCGTCAACGGCGGCGCGCACATCATCGCGCTCGACCCGTGGACGTGTTCGCCGGTGCTCACGCCACCCAAAGCCACGCCGTGATCTCGCCCGCGTTTCCTCTTTCCGCGCGCGCCTCGCGCTCCGCCGCCGGCTTCAGCCTGCTCGAAGTCCTCGTAGCGCTGATGATCTTCGCGCTCTCGGCCATCGTGCTCGGCTCCACGTACGTTAATATCCTCAACAGCTACGAGGCCGTCGCCCGCGGCAACACGCGCGACGAAGACGTCGCCTTCGCCCGCGCTCAACTTCTCGCCCAACCCGATCGCGCCAAAGTCGAAGCGGGCGCGGAATTTGATTCGCTCGAAAATCGTCGCGTGCGTTGGAGTGCCACGCTCGCCAGCACGGCGATGCCCGACCTTTTTACCGTCACCTTTTTGTGCGAAGTCACCGATACGACCAAAGGCGGCGACCCACAAAAAACCACTCAGACTTTCACGGTTTTGCGCCCCACGTGGTCCGATGCGGCCGAGAAAACCCAACTCCGCCAAGCCGTGCGCGACCGCATCGCGGAGCTTCAAGGCACCAAGAAAAAATGAGCCCGCGCCGCCGCATTTTTTCTCCTGCCGCGCGTTGTGCGCGCCGCCGCGCGGGCTTCACGCTCCTCGAGATTTTGCTCTCGCTCGCGCTCGTCGCGTTGATGCTCGTCGCGCTCAACACCTTTGTGTTTTCCATGGGCGAACTTTGGGGCAAAAACACCGACATCCGCCTCTTCGAGCAACACGTCCGCGCCGTCACTCGCGCCCTTGATCGCGAACTCCGCGCCGCCACCCTTCCGCCCGCCGCCCGCGCCAACGCCAGCCCCGTCGCGCCCCAAGAAATCCGCCCCAGCGGTGGCGTCACCGAAACGTTGCTCACCTTTGAACTTCCCGCCGGCACCCGCCTGATTAGCTGGCCCGGTCCCGCGCTGCCCGAAGTCGTCTGCTCCCTCCAAGCCCGCCAAAACGAAGGCCTGATCCTCCTCTGGCATTCCCGCCTCGAACCCCGCTTCGAAGCCGATCCGCCGCGGGAGACGATCCTGACCCCTTTCGTCACCGCCATCGCTTACGATTATTACGACACCGCCTTGCTGCGTTGGACGACCGAGACCGCCGTCAAAAAAGACAACACCGGCAAATACACCGCTCCGCAGCGCCTCCGCTTGAAATTCGCTTACGGTGCGTTCACCCGTGAGACCGTCGTCAATCTCGGCAACACCCCGCAAGGGTTGCCCAATTTTTAACCGGCGATGAAAGCACGCTCTCTTTCCTCCGTCCGCGCCAGCGTCCTCGTGATCGTGATGGTCACGCTGATTTTCACGGCTCTCGCGCTCACCGTTTTTCTTGAAAAAGCCTCCAACGACCTGATCGTCGAAGCCCGCGAGGCCGACACCCGCCGCCTCCGGCAAGAAGCGTATTCGGCCCTCGAGACCACGCTTTCCGTCCTCGAAGAATTTCG
>CAJAFD010000426.1 GCA_903938935.1 uncultured Opitutia bacterium | reverse complement strand
TCGATGAACGCGCGGGAGTGATGCGTCGCCGGAAAAATGGCCCGGCTGGTGACGTCGCCGAGGCCGGCGTCTTCGTCGAGGGCGAGGTCGATCAAGTGAGCGGTGCGGGGAGTGAGCATAGAAAAGGGCGGCAGGTTATTCGCTGGGCGTGAGCGCAAACATCCGCTCGATGCAAGTGGCGGCGCGGCGACGGAGGTTTTCCTCGAGCGTGACAATCTGATCGGGCCGCGGGGCGCGGAGGGCGTCGCGGATTTTTTCGAGGGAATTTAACTTCATGTAGGGGCAAAGCCGGCAGCCGCCGATGAAGTGTTTTTCGGGGGCTTCGACCTCGAGCCGGCCGACGAGTCCGCACTCGGTGAGCATGAGAAAATACGGCGCGGGCGTCGTTTTGACGTATTTCATCATCGCACCGGTGCTGCCGACGAAATCGGCGACCGCGGCGACGTCGGCGGTGCATTCGGGGTGGGCGACGACTTTGAGACCAGGGAATTGGGCGCGGGCGGCGGCGACTTGGGCGGCGGTGAACTGGTCGTGAACCATGCACGTGCCGTCGGAGGAGATGATTTCTTTGGCGATGCCGCGCCGCCGGAGTTCGTCGCGGAGGTTGTCGGCCATGAGGCGGTCGGGGACGAATACGATGCGTTGGGCCGGGAGGTTGGCCACGATGGCGTAGACGTTGCCGGAAGTGACGCAGACGTCGCTCTCGGCTTTGACCTCGGCGGTGCTGTTGATGTAGCAGACGACGGTGGCGTCGGGGTAGAGCGCCTTGAGTTTGCGCACGCCGGCCCCGTCGATGGAATCGGCGAGGGAGCAACCCGAGGCGCGGTCGGGCACGATGACGGTGGCGCTGGGCGAAAGAATTTTGGCCGTTTCCGCCATGAACACGACGCCGGCGAAGAGGATGACCTTGGCCTGGGCTTCGCGGGCTTTGAGGCTGAGGAAGTACGAGTCGCCCTTGAAATCACCGACGCCGTAGACGATCTCGGGCTCGACGTAAGAATGGGTGAGGAGGATGGCGTCTTTTTCTTTTTTGAGGTGGTTAATCTCGAGGGTGAGCGGGGCGATTTCCCGGCAAGTTTGGTAGTTCCATTTTTTACCGCGCGGGTCGCATTCGACGTGGAGCAGGGCTTTGAGCAAGCGCTCGGCTTCGCGATCGAGTTCGGCGGCGGTGGGGGGTGTGAACGTGAGACCAGACATGCGCTTAACAAAGGCGCTTCGCGGGTGGCGTCAAAAGCGGATCGTGTTACAAAGTGCTATTCCAGCGCTTGCGCCGGGGAAAATTCATGGTGTTTTAGCGGGGTATGAAACGCGTCCCTGCTGATTCCACGCTGCGCAACGGTTTGTTGCGGATTGGAGCAGCGGCGCCGGAAGTGATCGAGTTGTTTGATTACCTCGAGGATTTGCCGCTGTGGATGAAAGATGTCGCGGGGACTTATCAGTGGGTGAGTGTTTCGTTCATCCTGAATTTCGGGCTGAAAACCCGCGAAGAAGTCATCGGCCACAGCGATTACGATCTTTGCGGCGAGGCGCTCGCCCACCAATACCGCATCGACGACGAGCGCGTGTTGCGCGGCGAGAGGATCCTTTCGCGCGTCGAGCTCGTGGGGCGTTTTGACCACACCGCGCGTTGGTGCGTGACCTCGAAAATCCCCCTGCACGACGCCCGCGGCAACGTCGTCGGGACGGCGGGTGTCACGCGTCCGCTCCCCGCGCAAGGCAAGGGCACGCCCGCGGATTCGCCCTTGAGCGAGGCGATCCGCTTCGTGAGCCAACATTTCGCGGAGCCTATTACTAATCAAGAGCTCGCGAAAGCCTGCGGCCTCTCGGTGCGCGCCTTCGAGCGCCAGTTTCGCGCCATGTATCAAAGTTCGCCGCACGATTACGTGCGCCAGATGCGGGTGCGGATGAGCTGCAGCGCGTTGGTGTTTTCCAAAAAATCGCTCGCCGACCTCGCCAGCGCCTTCGGTTTTGCCGACCAGAGTCATTTTGCGAAGGAGTTTCGCCGCATCATGGGCGACACACCCCGCGAATACCGTGCACGTTACCAGCGTTGAGCGTCTGGGTCAGGCGACGTGACGTTTTTACACAAAAACTTGTCGCAGCCTTTCTATTCGTTTGTTCGTCTGAGGAGTAGGGTCATCGTGCCGTAGTCCCCTTTTGGTCCGATTCCCCGTGCCCCCAACCCCCATGACCCTGCATTTGTCCCCTCGCTTTTTGTTGGCTGTTGCTGTTGGGGGCTTGGCTGTCTCCACGGTGGCGGCCGAAACGATTTCGTTTAAACGGCAAGTTCTCGACCAGCGTTTTTACGCGGAGAGCATCGCGGCCGCGGATTTTAACCACGATGGTAAACCCGACCTCGTCGCCGGCCCGTTTTGGTTTGAAGGCCCCGCTTTCACTAAGCGCGCCGAGATCGCCGCCCCGCACGCGTTCGATAAAGAAAGTTATTCCAACGCCTTCATCGCCGATGCCACCGATATCGACGGCGACGGTTTACCCGACGCGATCCAAGTGGGTTGGCCCGGTCGCCCCGCGCATTGGCTCAAAAATCCCGGCGCCGCCGGCGGCGATTGGCCGCGGCATTTGATTTATCCGTTCATCGGCACCGAGTCGCCGCATTTTGTAAAACTCATCGCCGGCCAACCCGAAGCGTTGATTTTCGCGAGTGGTAAAAAACTCGGCTACGCCACGCGCAATCCCGCGAACCCCGCGGCGCCGTGGACGTTTCACGCGATTTCCCCCGAGGGCGAATGGCAACGTTACACGCACGGCATCGGTGCGGGCGACATCAACGGCGATGGCCGCGCCGATCTACTTTCTTACAACGGCTGGTGGGAACAACCCGCCTCGCTCGCCGGTGATCCCTTGTGGAAATTCCACGCCACCGATTTCGGCCGCGGCGGCGCCCAGATGTATGTTTACGACGTCAATGGTGACGGCCGTGCCGACGTCATCACGAGCATCGAAGCCCACAAATACGGCGTGAGCTGGTTCGAGCAACTCGCCCCCGCCGCTGGCGCCACCGAGCCCACGTGGCGCGAACACGCCATCCTCAGCCGCAACCCCACCGAAAAACTCGGAGGTGTCCAATTCTCCCAGCCGCACGCCACCGTCCTCGCCGACATCGACGGCGACGGGCTCCTCGATGTCGTCACCGGTAAACGCTACTGGGCGCACGGCCCCAAAGGCGACCCCGAGCCCAACGCCGCCGCCGTCATTTATTGGTTCAAACTCACGCGCGACCCGGTCACTAAAGCGGTCACCTACACGCCGCACCTCATCGACAACGATTCCGGCGTGGGCACGCAGTTCATCGTCACCGATCTGAATAACGACGGTCGCCCTGATGTC
>CAJAFD010000425.1 GCA_903938935.1 uncultured Opitutia bacterium | reverse complement strand
TGCAGATAGGCCCGCGAGAAATGTTGGCACGTGTGGCAGTCGCACTTCGCATCGAGCGGCGCTTCGTCGAATTTGTAGCACGCTCGCGACATCCGGAGTTTGCCGTGCGACGAAAAAACCGTGCCGCGCTGCGCGAGCTGCGACGGGATGATGCAATCAAACATATCCACGCCGCGATGCACCGCTTCCAAAATATCAATCGGCGTGCCGACGCCCATGAGGTAGCGCGGCAAATTTTTCGGGAGAAAATCGGTGACGAAACCGGTGAATTCGTAGCGCTCCGCATGTGTTTCGCCGACGGCGAGTCCGCCGATGGCGAGTCCGTCGAAAGGTAATTTCGTGAGATACGCCGCGCTCTTTTTGCGCAGGTCGTGGTGACACGCGCCTTGCACGATCCCAAACATCGCTTGCGGGCCGTCGCCGCGGGCGCGCAGCGAGCGCTCCGCCCAACGGTGCGTCAGGTGCATCGCCGCTTCGGCCTGATCGTAGGGCGCTGTCGAGGGGATGCATTGGTCGAGGACCATGTTGATGTCGCTGCCGATCGCGCGCTGCATCGCGACGCTCGACTCGGGTGACAGCATGTAGTGCGTGCCGTCGACGTAGCTTTTGAAACGGGCGCCTTCCTCATTCATGTGGCGCTCGCCGGGGAGCGAAAAAATCTGGAACCCGCCCGAGTCCGTCAGTACCGGGCCGTCCCAATTCATGAACCGGTGAATGCCGCCAAATTTCTTAAACACCTCCGGGCCGGGCCGGAGCAAAAGATGGTACGTGTTCGCCAACAACACCCGCGCGCCGGTCGCCTTGAGCGACTCGACGGTCTGTCCTTTCACGGTCGCCTGCGTGCCCACGGGCATGAAGATCGGCGTCTGCACTTCGCCGTGCAGCGTGGTAAACGTGCCGGCGCGCGCTTTCGAGCCGACGGATTCTTTCTGCAACTGGAAATTGAGACGCGACATGGTGTGGATGAAAACGGGCCGCGATGAGCCCAGCCGGCAATTAGGAAAAACTTTCCGCCGCATGCGAAGCCCATTGTTTGAATGGGCGACGGTTAGAGTTTGCCCCGTTTCCCAGCTCTTTTATCCACGGGGGATGCGACCCCTCGCGCTTGTCCTCGTCCTCTCGGCCGCGCTGCTCCGCGGACTCAGTGTTACCAACGCCGCCGCGGCAGACACGACGCGCAGCGATTGGGGGGCGACGTTGTTTCAGGTGCATTGCGCGGTGTGTCACGAAGCCAGTGGCCAGGGTATCGCCCCGGTATT
Source organism: uncultured Opitutia bacterium (assembly GCA_903938935.1). Taxonomy (GTDB): domain Bacteria; phylum Verrucomicrobiota; class Verrucomicrobiia; order Opitutales; family Opitutaceae; genus Tous-C4FEB. The sequence goes on along the minus strand of CAJAFD010000425.1, from coordinate 4,323 downwards.
CCCGCCGCTCGCGCGCTCGGATTATCTGATGGCCGACAAAACCCGCAGCATCCGGATCGTACTTCAAGGGCTCAGCGGTCCGATCAAGGTTAACGGCGTCGAGTACAACAGCGTCATGAACCTGTTTCAGCCGCTTAACGACGATCAAGCCGCGGCGATTCTCACTTATGTGCGCAACGCGTGGGGCAATTCCGGCGAGGCCGTGACGCCCGCCGAGGTCGCACAGGTCCGCGCCGAACTCAACGCCGGTGCCAAACAAAAGCCGGATCCGTTCGCCCCGTTGCCCGCGGTGCCGGCTGGCTTTCGGCTGCGCGAGGTGGCCCAACTTCCAGCCAACGGCGTTCGCCTCGCCACGATTCCCGGCGTCAATTGGCTCCTCGTACTCAACGAAGGCGGCGATCTTTACCGGTTGGATACCGACACCGGCAAAGTTGAGCGCGTGCTCGCCGCCAAAGATTACGCGGAAGTTACCGCCGGTTCTTTTGCCGTGCTCGGCCTGACGATCGACTCCGCGCGTCGGCTTTACGTAGTCACCAATCAGCAGTTCCCCCAAAAGCCGCACCACCTCAATCGCGTCATCATCTTCCGCTCGGCTCCGCTCGATGCCTCGGGTCAACCCACGGCACTCAAGCCTTGGCTGCGCACGAGTTATCCGTGGGGCAACAACTACTACAATCACGGCGTCGGCCACATCGCCGAAGGGCCGGATGGTTTTATGTACGTGAGCAGCGGCGCGCGCACCGATGGCGGCGAAACCGACGGCGGCGGCGCGGGCCGTTCCTCGATTTATTGGAAAGGCGGCGAAACCGAAATCACCGCCGCGCTCTGGCGCGTCGATCCGCGCAGCGATGCTCCCACGATCGAGGTCTTCGCCCGCGGCATCCGCAACGCGTGGTCGTTCGCCTGGAATGATCGCGGCGAATTGTTTTCCGCCAGCAACGGTCCCGACGCGAACGTCCCCGAAGAACTCGATTTCGTGGAGCGCGGCAAACACTACGGCTTTCCTTACCAATTCGGCGACGCCCCCGCCTCCACCAAACCTTATCCCTACACGCCCACGGCCCCAGCGGAGCTCAGCTTCACGCCGGCTCTCCGTAACTTTGGCCCCGCGGGTGGCGGCACCGCTGATCGCCCGCTCGCCTCGTTTAATAACCACTCGTCACCTGCGGGCATGGTTTTTTGTGGTCCTGATTGGCCGGCCGCCTATCGCGGGAAATTCATCCTCGGTCGTTTCGGTAATTTTCTCGGTCAACCCGACGTCGGCTTCGACCTCCTCACCGTCGACCTCCAAAAAAATGCCGCTGGTATCTACGAGGCCCGCACCGAGACGTTCATCGCTCCGCTCGCTCGCCCGATCGATCTGCTTCAAGTCGGCGCCAAACTCTACATCCTCGAATACACCCGCCCCATCGGCACGCAAACCGGCCGTCCCATGACTCCCGGCCGCGTCCTCGAGCTGAGTTGGTAAACCCCGATTTCCATGAACCTGCTCCGCGTCATTTTCTCCCTTTGCGTCATGCTCGCCTCGCTCCACGCCGCGAAGCCGGCCGACAGCTTCGTGTACTTCGGCACCTACACCCACGCCAAAACCGAAAGCCAAGGCATCTACCGCTCGCGCCTCGATGGCGCCACCGGTCAACTTTCCCCCGCCGAACTCGTCGCGCCCGCTTCAGACCCCGCATTCCTCGCGCTCCATCCCAACGGCCGATTTCTCTACGCCCTCGACGAGAGCGCCGATGTAAAACGCACGCCCGGCCAAGGCCTCAAAGCCTACGCGCTCAACCCCACCAGCGGCGCCCTCACTTTCCTCAACGAAATCTCCACCGGCAGCTCCGGCGCCTGCCACCTCGCCATCGACGCCACGGGCCAATCTCTGTTGGTTGCTAATTACGGCGGCGGCAGCGTCTCCGCCGTGACCCTGCGCCCCGACGGCCGACTCGGCGCGCTGGCCTCGCTCATCCAGCACCAGGGCAAAAGCGTAAACCCCAATCGCCAAGAAGGCCCGCACCCGCACGGGGTTTATCCCTCGCCTGACAACCGCTTTGTTTTCGTCCCCGACCTCGGACTCGACACCGTCTTTTGTTACCTCCTCGACGCACCCAGCGCCAAACTCACGCGCAACACTATGATCGCAGGCACCTCGCTCAAAGCCGGCTCCGGCCCGCGCCACTTGGCCTTTCATCCGTATCAACCCTTCACCTACGTCATCAACGAGCTCTTCTGCACCATCGACGCGTTTCGCTACGATGCAGCCGGTTCGCTCAAACACCTCCAAACGATCTCCACGCTCCCTCCCGGCGAGGCTATTCCCAAAGGCACCAGCACCGCCGAAATCCAAGTCCACCCCAACGGCCGCTTCCTCTACGGCTCCAATCGCGGCGCTAACACGCTCGTCGTTCATCGCATCGACGAAAAATCCGGCCAACTCACCTACGTCGAAAGCGTTCCCACCCTCGGCCAGACTCCGCGCCACTTCGCCCTCGACCCGAGCGGCACTTGGCTCCTCGCCGAAAACCAAGACGCCAACACCGTCACCGTCTTCCGCGTCGACTCCGAAACCGGCCACCTCACGCCAACCGGACAACACCTCGCCGTCCCTTCGCCCGTCTGCGCCGTCTTTGTGCCGGCACCGTAACGCGCCTCGCTTGGCCCTAGCCCAGGCCGGCCGTTTTTCTGTTTGCCGTCCCCCCTCCCGCCGCGCTTTTCCTTTTCGGCAACAGGGGACGTTCCGCCCGCGGACCTGACTCGGTTGCACCGCAACCCATGTCACTCCTTCCTTTTTCCAGCCAACTCATCGCCGATGTCGGTATCTCGCTCGGCGACGAGGGCAAAGGCCGTCTCATTCCCGAAGTCGCCGACGAACTTCGCGGCACGCCGCACGCCGTCTCCGTCGTCCTCAAGGTCAACGGCGGCGCCAACTCCGGCCACACCGCCGGCGGCGTCAAACTCAACCTGCTCCCCGCCGGCGTCGTCGTCCGCGACGCGGCCCATCTCTGCATCGGCGCCGGCGTCGTCGCCGATCCGCGCAAAATCTGGTGGGAATCAAAACCCCTCGAACTCAAAGGCCACGCCATCCTCTCGCGCCTGCTGATCGACGAGCGCACGATGGTCACCGACCTCACGCATCGCCTCCTCGATCTCGCTTGGGAAGATTACCGCGAAAAAGTCCTCGCCGAAGAGCCCCGCGGCTCGACTGGCCGCGGCATCACACCCGCTTACACCGACGAAATTGGCCAGTGGCAGATGACGTACTCCGATTTCCTCGCTGGCTCGAACTTCTTCGCCCGCAAACTCGCCCAACGCGCCGACCGCGCCCTCCGCGTCATCCAACACGTCTGCCGCGTCAGTCCCGAAACCTTCGCCGGCTTTTTTGACAAACTCACCACCGCCGAGCTCCGCGCGAATGCCGAAGCCATCGAACTCGGCGTGTTCACTAAAGAAGAATTTGATTTCACGCGCTTTCGCGGCGCAGCGCCGTTCACACTCAACCTCGACGCCCTCACGCAAGTCACCTGGGCCGCCGGCGTCGCCCTCGCGCCCAACATCGGCGAAGTCCGCGAATTGATTCTCCGCGAGCTCCACGCCGGTCGCACCATCATCGGCGAGTTTGGCCAAGCTTACTGGCTCGATAAACGCCACGGCTTCTCGCCCAACGTCACCGCCTCGCACACGTACACGCCCGAGTTTTTCGAGAGCGCCGGCATCCCCGTGCAACGCATCCACACCTTCGGCGTCGCCAAAGCCTACGACACCAAGGTCGGCACGCACACTTTTCTCACGCAGATGGACGACGCGCACCCGCTCGCCATCAAGCTCAAGCAAATCGAATTCGGCACCAGCACCGGCCGCCAACGCATGGTTGGCTGGTTCGACGCCGTGGAAAAAGGCGACGCCCTCCGCTACGGCGGTTTTCAAGACGTCATGATCAACAAGTCCGACGCGCTCACGCACTCCGGCGCGTGGTCGGGCGATTTGCTCATCTGCACCTCATACCAAGACGCCGCAGGGAAAATCTATCGTCACGTTCCCCGCAATGAAGCCGTGCGCAAAACACTCCAACCCGTCTACACGTCGCATCCCGGCTGGACCGAAGATATTTCGAAAATCCGCCACTTCGCCGCCCTCCCGCGCAACGCCCAACGCTACGTCGCCGCGATGATGAAGGCCACGCTCGACGTCGCCTACGCCGGCGAACCTTGGCCCAGCACCGAGCAACTCCCCAATCTCCGCTACCTCGGCGTCGGCCCCGAACCGTCGCAGATCATCAAAGACGTGCCCGCCACGGCCGACCTCGTGAAACTCGTTTGATCCGCGCGACGTTCG
>CAJAFD010000424.1 GCA_903938935.1 uncultured Opitutia bacterium | reverse complement strand
GCCGCCGCATCCAACAACTGTGGACGACCCGCGAGTTCCCGCAAAACTTCGTCCTCAAACTCGAGTTCCGCGCCACGCCCAATGCCGACGGCGGTGTGTACCTGCGCGGCCCGCAACTCCAAGCCCGCGACTACCTCATCGCCGGCCCGTATTTGAAACTCGCGCACTTCCGCCCGCTGGAGTGGAACGAGCTCATCATCACGGTGACCGACGGCGTCGCCCATTGCACGTGCAACGGCGAAGTGTTGGAAGCCGCGCTGAAGCTCCCCGCCAGCGGCCCCATCGGCCTGGAAGGCGACCGCGGCCAACTCGAATACCGCCGCATCCGGATCAACACCGCGGCGGCACCGTGAAGCATCCGCCACGGCGTTCCGCTGCCTTCGCCTCGGCCCACGGGTCGGGGCTTTTTTGTTTCGCGAGCCACCCGCCTTCGCTGGACTCAACCAACGCTTAATTTTAGCGAATCGGACTTTGAACGCAGGAGTTTTTTCGTGCTTAAAACGTCCTCAATTTTTTATGATTTCACATTCTAACCTCGATGAATCCTTCCGCGCCGTTGTCTGAGCGAGCGGGTGTCGCTTATGTCGGCAGTTTTGCCGAGTTGCTGGCGACGCCCTTGGCGGCGGGCGTGAATGCGCTGTGTTGGCCGCGCGTGCTTTCCGGTGATTATGCGGCCGTGGCGGCGGGTCTGGCCGGTGGTGAGGCCATCGACACGCTCGATGAAGCGCGCTTGCTCGCGCTCGACGTCGGCCCCGCCGGGCGCGTGGCCGTCCAACAACTCCTCGCCGATCTCCGGCTCTTGCGCGAGCAAGGCCTCGAGCCCGCGCTCAATTGCATCAACGGTTACCCGCGCGATGACGCGGCGGGCTTGATCGCGACGGATGTTTTTTCGTTTCACGCCGACAGCGCGCCTTTTGCGGCCGACACGTGGTTGTGCACGTATTTCGGACCGGCGAGCGAGGGCTTGAGTCCGGGCGACGCCGAGCGCCGCGTGGATCAACCGGAGACGCGGGCGGCGTTGTTAAAGGAGTTTGGCGGGGCCGACGGAGAGGAGTTCCGCGAGTTTCTCCAAGAAAACTGTTACGATCTGCACTATGTGCCGAAGGCGAGCGCGCAGCCGTATGGATTTGGCCTTGGGAATCTGTGGCGAATCGCGACGGATTATCCGGGCAGTCCGGTGCCGCCGTGCGTGCATCGCGCGCCAGCGACGCGGCCGGGCGATCCGCCGCGGTTGTTATTGATCAGCTGAGGCCGGAAAAGCTGCGGCGCTGCCTTACAAGCCCAGTTTCTTGCGCGCGAAGGGGCGGACGTGCGCGGCGGGCGGATTGTGGGCGGTGGCGAGCGTGTAGGCCTGGCGGTAATACGCGAGGGCGCGGTCTTTCTGCCCGAGTTGTTCGCAGGTCTGGCCCAGCAAGCACGGCAAGAACGGGTCGCTCTGGGCGCCGGGACTGTTCATGGCCTTAGTGAGTTCGGTCTCGGCGCGTTTCAAATCGCCGGTGTAAAGCGCGACGTAGCCGACGAGGTAAGGAAAATAACGTTCTTGTTGTTCCGCCATCTTGGGATCGCCGTCGAGAAGGGCCCGAGCGGCGGCGATGTGGCGTTGAGCTTCGGCTGGGTCGCCGCGTCGGGCGGCAATGCGGCCGAGCGCGTGGGCGAGGCGATAATCCCAGAGGCTTTGCGGGTGCGTCTGGGGCGCGGGTTCTTTGCGGCCGAGCGCGGTGCCCTGGCGGTACCAATACTCGGCGGCGTCGAGATCCCCGGCGTCGATGCAGACGCGCGCGGCTTCGTTGGCCATTTCGCCTTGTTGATAAAAAGCCAGCTGCGGTTCGGCGGACTCGCGGGTCGCCCAGTAGGCGATGACTTCTTTTTCGAGGGCGACGGTGGCTTTGCTCTCGCCGGTGAAGGCGTACGACATGGCAAGGGCGCGTTGGGCGGTGGCCTTAGCGGCGGCATCAGGCGCGGTGTCGATGCGCTTTTGGAAAATAGCGCGAGCGGCCTTCGTCTCGCCGAGCGTGTCGAGGAGATTGGCGGCAGCGGCGGAGGTGGGATTAGCAGCGAGCTCGCGTTGGACGGCGGCGAGCGCTTCAGCGTTTTTACCGTCGCGGATGCAGTCAATGGCCTGGCGCAGAAGCGGCGAAGACTCTTTGCCTTTGCCCTGTTTTTGTTGAGCGAGAAGACCGGTGGGCGCGGCGACGATCAGTAGCGCGGCGAAGCACGAACGAAGCGTGAAGCGGAGGGGGAATTTTTGCATCGGGGTAAATGATTACGTTAAAGAGGACGCGGTTAAGTTGAAGTTGGCGCCGGCGGGCGACAAGTGAGATTCGGTGAGTTACGGCTTGGCCAGTGCGACGCAGGCGAGTCAAGGTACGAGCACCCCTTTTAGCTTATGCCCACTCTTTCTCGTCGTCGTTTTTTGGATCACACGCTCGCGGCCGGTGCTTTGGCGACGCTGGCGCCCGCCTTGTTGCGCGGTGAAACGACAGCAACCGGGAGTGCGAACGCGCTACGGCTCGCGACGTTTCGTTTCGATGTGACGCCGCCGGTCGGGCACTCGTTGTGCGGCGGCTGGATCAAGCCCGTGGAGCACGTGGATGACGCGCTCGAAGCGATCGGCTTCGTACTACTTGGGGCGGGCGCGCCCATCGTGATTTGCACCGTGGATTGGACGGGGTTGCTCAATGAAGCGCATCTGGCGTGGCGCAGCGCCCTCGCGACCGCAGCCGGAACGACGCCCGATCGCGTGGCGCTCCACTGCGTGCATCAACATAACGCCCCGATGGTGTGTCCCGCCGCCGATGCGCTCGTCGCGCGGCAAGCGGATTTACCGCGGATTTATGATCCGGGGTTTTTCCAAAGTTGTCTGCAGGCCGCGCAGGCCGCGGTGACGGCTGCGCTCCCGCAGGCGCGACCTGTGACGCACGTGGCGGCGGCGCACGCGCGCGTGGATCGCGTCGCTTCCAATCGGCGCATGGACCGCAAAGCCGACGGTCGCATCGGGACCATGCGCGGCAGCAAGTGCGTGGACCCGGCATTGATCGCGTTGCCCGAAGGCCCGATTGATCCGCTCCTGCGCACGGTGGCGTTTTACGACGGCGCGACGAAGATCGCGGCCTGCCATTACTACGCGACGCATCCGATGAGTTACTACGGCGACGGCCGCGTGAGCAGCGATTTTTGCGGCCTCGCGCGCAAGCGCCGCCAACGCGAAGAGCCCGCTTGCACGCAGCTTTATTTCACGGGTTGCGCGGGCAACATCGCCGCCGGCAAATACAACGACGGCACGCCGGCCGCGCGGGTGCAACTGACCAACCGGATTCACGCGGGAATGGTCGCCGCCGAAGCTGCGTTGCGACCCGTACCGCTGCAGCGCGTGAGCTGGCGCACCGCGGAGCTTTTCGCGCAGCCGAACCCCGCGCTCGGGCTCGATGCGTTGCGCGAGTTGATGGACAAGCGCACGGATTCGCTGGCGTTGCGGATGCGCCCCGCCTTCAAGTTGGCCTTAATCGAACGTTGTGCGCGGCGCGTGCCGTTTCTTTTAAGCGCGCTGCAACTCGACGACATCACGCTGCTGCATCTGCCAGCGGAACCGTTTGTTGATTTCCAACTCTTCGCCCAATCGCTGCGTCCCGGTCGCCCCGTTGCGGTGGCCGGATACGGCGATGGTGGTCCGTGGTACATTCCGACGAAGGGCGAATTTCCGGCCGGTGGTTACGAAATCGATTTCGCCTTCTGCGCGCCCGAGACCGAGGACCAACTCCGCGCAGCGATCACGCAACTGCTCGCTTAAATCGCTCATGAAAAAAGCCTGCGATCTGGCGTACAACATCCCGCTTGCTTCCCTCGTACTGCCGACTCCGCTAGAAACGTTTATCACGGCTGCCAACGGTAAGCCGTAGTAAGATTAAAGAAAACCTAACCGTTCAATCCCTCGTTCAGGGTGCCGTGAAGTTTTAAATCTCAAAAAACTCCTATCATGCGACTCCTCGGCAGCCTCTTCCTAATTCTTAATTCAGTGGGTGCCGCCGAACTTGCACCGATCGGCGCTGACGCCGCCCCACAGCGCTATCACCTCACGGCCCGCGCCAGCGAAATCGACGCCCGCACCCAGGCCCATCCTGAAATCGACTTCGTCCTCACCGACAAAGCCGGCAAACCACAGGACATCCAAAACGCGGTCGTCGATACCCGCGTCGCTCCGCGCGGTCGCCTCGTCATTTGGCTGATGGATTACAAAGCGCCGCTCTTCGACCGCCTCGGCGATTACGGGCTGCACGCAATCCAAGTCCACTACGCCAACAAATGGTTCGGGCTCATTCCGACCTCTGCCCGCGACGACGGCACCAGCCTGGGCCAACTCCGTCTCGAAGCCGCTACGGGCGAGGACTTCAGCCCGTGGCAAAGATTCCGCAGCCCGACGGAATGATGGAGCGGGCGTTTCAATTCGTGCGTTGGCTCGCGCAACATCACCCGCAGGGCAAATGGGAACAGTTCATCAATGATCTAGGCACGGGGCTGCGTTGGGACAAAGTCATCATGTCGGGCGCCTCTCACGGTGCGACCACGGCGACACGCTTCGCCCTCCACCAAAGCGTGGACCGTGTCGTCGCCTTCTGCGGCCCACGCGACCAACTCGAAAATTGGCAAAGTTTCCCCTCGGCTACGCCTGCCAACCGCATCTTTGGTTTCAGTCACGTCTTGGACGACGGCTGGAAAAACGACCATTATTGCCGCTCGTGGCAGATGCTCGGCCTACATCGCTATGGCCCGATTATCGACGTCGATGCCAGCACCCCGCCTTACGGGAATTCCCGGCGACTCACCACGCATTTCGACGTCAAAGGCGACGCCAAGCGCGCGCACAGTTCCGTCACGCCGGGTAGCGCAGCCGGTAAAAATCCCGCCGGCCAATACCTCCACGAAGACGTCTGGCGCTATCTCTTCACGCACCCCAGTGACGTGGTCGGCGAGGCCGTCCCGCCCAATCCCGATTGCGGACGCGACCTGCCTCAAGCGAAAGCGGAGCGACCAAACAGTTAATGCAGCCTCACTCTTACGCCCTCATTCTTAATTTGGTATTTGGTCCGCCACATTCACCCACGGCCCGCGCCCACTCCAGTAGTCCTACATGAGGGACAAATGACGGAAGCAAGTTCTATACGAAAAGTCATCTACGGCCCAAGCGTGACCCGTTAAATACAGCAAACAAGACATGAGCTTGCACCCGTGACACGCGAACGAGGTTACAATTTCGATCTTCGCTCAGGCTGTCTTGCGCCCACGCCTACTCATAGTATCACTAAGATTTAAATCATGCGTACCAATAAACCGCTCCGCAAAGCCAAGCTCAAGGCCACGCCGAAACGCACGCCCAAGACCAAGCTTAAGCTGAGGCGCAAAAAAAAGGTCGCCCAAGCCGACCCCAACGAACTGTTCCGACGAATTCATCGCGAGCTCATTGATGATTTTGACGAAGAGCTCGAGATGGAACGCGAAGACTGGGAAATCACCGAATCCGGTGGCGCCGCCAAACCCATCGCCAGCGATGCCGACGCCAAAGACCGGCGCCAATATTTCACCGAACTTTACCGATTACAGGGCGAACTCGTAAAACTGCACGACTGGGTCGTGGAAACTGGCCACCGTCTCGTGATCGTCTTTGAAGGCCGCGACGCCGCCGGTAAAGGCGGAGTCATCAAGCGCATCGCTCAGCGCCTGAATCCACGCGTCTGCCGCGTCGCCGCTCTGCCTGCGCCGACCGACCGCGAAAAGACGCAATGGTATTTCCAACGCTACATTGCGCATCTCCCTGCCGCCGGAGAAATGGTGCTCTTCGACCGCAGTTGGTATAATCGCGCCGGAGTGGAACGTGTCATGGGTTTCTGCTCGGACACCGAATATGAGGAATTTTTCCGCACCGTGCCCGAGTTTGAAAAGATGCTCGCGCGCTCGGGTGTGCAGTTGATCAAGTACTGGTTCTCCATCTCGGACGAAGAACAAGAGTTTCGTTTCCGCTGCCGTATCAACGACCCGCTCAAGCAATGGAAATTGAGCCCCATGGACCTCGAGTCCCGCAAACGCTGGGAACTCTACACCAAAGCCAAAGAAGTCATGCTGCAACGCACGCACATCCCCGAGGCTCCGTGGTGGGTCGTCCCCGGCGTCGACAAAAAGAAAGCCCGCCTCAATTGCATCCACCACTTGCTCACCCAAGTGCCCTACAAAGAAATCAAACATCCGCCGATCGTGTTGCCGCAGCGGGAATATCATCCCGACTATATGCGCGCTCCGATTCCGGAGGAAATTCACATTCCGCAGGTTTATTGATTCGATGCTAGCTCGCGTCGCTTGACCCAGGCCACGCGAGCCGGCCAACTCCTGCGACATGGAACTTCCAGCCGACGACCTCACCTTCCTGCGCGACCTCGTAAAACTCTCCCGCCAAAAGCACCACCATGTGGCGTGGGTGGATCGCGATGGCACCGACCGCGTCACGACCTTGAGTCAGCCCGAAGTTATTCGCCTCAATCAGCTCGCTCACCGCCTACGGATTTCCAAAGTCGAACTCATGCGCCAAGCCGCCCATATCCCGGTTGGAAAATCTAGCGGTACTTCCAAGCCCGACACTGAGGCATTGACTCCCCCTCCGGCCAACTGAGCAATCATCACGTGACGCCTTGGCCTCACACTTCTCGTTTCCTAAACCCAAAATACATCATGAAAAAAATCGCCCTCGCTCTCCTCACCGCCGGCCTGCTTGCCCTCGGCGCATCCACTGCCTCCGCTGCTGACACGGCCCCGAAATCTGTGATTCACGTCGTGACCGTCGCCTGGAAAGACGGCACCACCCCTGAGCAAATCAAGGCCGCCCTCGATGGTGCATCGGCTCTTCCCGATAAATACAAAGGCATCACCCGCGTCTGGGTAAAGTCCATCAAAGTCCAAGGCGGTAAAAACAACGCCATCGTCATGGAGTTCGCTGACGAGGCCGCGCTCAAGGCCTACTCCGGTAGCCCCGCGCAGAAGGAATGGTATAAAGCTTATCTGCCCATCCGCAAAGAAAGCACGACGTTCGACATCACGAACTGATTTTTAGATTAATATCTCGATCAAGGGAGTCGCCCATCCGGCGACTCTCTTTTTTTGCCCCTACATGACGATGCAGTGTTAGACCCCTAAGCCATGAGTCGACTGCGCTTCATTTTTAACATGATTTTCGACGGGCGGGGCGCTCCTTCCACGCCGTCAGCCCGACCTGAGCCGCATACGTGGAGCAATGCCGCGATCACCGGCAGTTGCCTCGGTCACTCTACGGTTCTGCTAAACGTATTGGGCGTGAGCGTACTCACCGATCCCGTTTTTTCGCTCCGCACCGGGCCCGGTATTCCACCGTTTATTCTCGGCCCCAAACGCCATCTCGCCCCTGCCCTTTCGGCCAACGAAATTCCAGCGCCCGATGTCATTTTACTCAGTCACGCGCACTTCGATCATCTCGACACCTGGAGTCTGAGAAAATTCCGCCGCACCACGCCCATCGTTACTGCTCGCGCCACCGGTGACATCGTAACGCGCCTTGGCTTTAGCGAGGTACACGAGCTCGATTGGGGTCAATCGATCACACTCGAAACTACCAATGGCGGCCTACAGATCAGCGCCATCGAAGTCGCGCATTGGGGTGCGCGGATGATGCGGGACGAGCACCGCGGCTATAACGGCTATGTCATGGAGCGAGCGGAACATCGCGTATGTTTTGCGGGTGATACCGCCTACACAGAGAATTTTTCCCGACTATATAATCCGCAGCAGCCGCTCGATCTCATGCTTATGCCGATCGGCGCTTATGATCCATGGATACGCGCGCACTGTAATCCTGAGCAGGCCGCGACGATGGCTCGGGCGGCCGGGGCACGGACATTTGTGCCCATCCATCATGAAACCTTTAAGCTGAGTAACGAAGCAATGGATGAACCCGCCGCGCGCATTCGTGCGGCATTCGCTGCTGAACCTCACCGACTGCTCAGTGTGGGCGTCGGCGAGACGTTTCGCGTTCCACTGCGAGCAATTCCAAGCCAGGACTAAACAGCCACGCCACGTCAGGGTAATGCTTCAAGGATCGCGATTGCGTCAGTGTTTTTAAACTCTCGCGCCAAATCTAGCGCCGTCACGCCGGGCTTTGAACGCACTTTAGCATCGGTCCCGCGAGCGAGGAGCAACCGCACCATATCGGCTCCCGCGCCGGCGGCCGCTTCGTGCAAGGCCGTTCCACCGAGTTCGCTCAAGGCGTTGGGCGGAGCCCCCTGATCGAGCAAAATTTTGGCCAAGGGCAGAAGGTTTTTCGCCGCGGCGTGATGGAGTGGCGTCCAGCCCACCCGATCGCGTCGTACCGGATCGGCTTTACGTTCCAGCAACGCAGCAAGCACCAGTGCGTCGTTGCGCTCAACGGCGAGATGCAACGGGGTGCGTCCGGACGCATCGGCCAAGTTAACATCGGCCCCACGCGTGAGGAGCAATTGGGCCGTGGCGGACTTGCGGCGAAGAATAGCCTGCTGCAAGGGGGTTAACTTCGCTGCCCCGACGCGATTGATCGCAGCAGGATCCGCCGCGAGTAAACGCCCTACATCGTCAGCCGTGCCGCGCGCGATGGCTTCGTCTAGGTTTAAACTCGGCGCGGGCGTATCGACCGCAAACGCGGGTCGCAGCACAGTTAAGCCGAAGGTCAGCCCTAGTAACACTCCGCGGACGTTCATTAACGAAAAAAAAGTACGCATGATTTTGATTATTTTAAGACCGGCGTTAGCACCAAGTTCCGGAAAGTGACAGCGCCGTGATCACCTTGCAGATAAATAGGACCGGGCCGAAATTCATCCGCCCACAGCGCCCCTCCGGTGCAACCTGCGATCGGTTGATTTGCGATGATGGTCACGCCGTTGAGCACCACGGTGAGTTGTCGCTCGACCAAGGTTATATCTAGCATCTGCCATTCGGAGGCCGGCTTCTCCGCCGCGACGGAGGG
>CAJAFD010000423.1 GCA_903938935.1 uncultured Opitutia bacterium | reverse complement strand
CTCCACCCGCGGTCACCCTCACGGCCCCCGCCACCGGCTCCACGATTAACGTCGGTAATTCCGTCACCATCAAAGCCAACGCTAGCGATCCCGATGACCAGATCGATACCGTCAAATTTCTCGTCAACGGGCAGGTTCTCTCAACTTCATCGGCCTATCCTTACACCGCCACCTGGAAACCCACGGCCGAAGGTATTTATACGCTCACGGCCATCGTCAAAGATAGCCAAGGTTCCGTAGGTGGTAATCAGACCACCTCTAACCCGATCTACATCCGGGTCGCAGCTCTGACTTCATCCAGTGGCACCGCCAACTACGGCGCCGACTCCATCTACGCCGGCACCTACGCCGGCGGCTCCGAAAACGGCAAGTTCACCGCCATCAACATCGGCGGCAGAAACGCCGCCTATATCGGTTACAGCACCACCGGCACCGCCAAAACCTACCTCTACAACGGCCTCACCGTCGATTCCTCCGGGAGCTTCAGTTCCGGCACCGCCATCACCGGCCGCTTCAACGACACCGGCATCAGCGGCACGCTCGACTCCAGCCGCCTGAGTTACATCGGCCCTATCGCCTTCGCCAACGGCACCACTTTTGCCTCCGGCTATTATACGGGCAATCTCGCTGGCCGCTCCGCTAGCACAGTCGCTGCCATTGTCGGTCTCGACGGTTCCATCACCGCCTATTTGGCCGACGGCTCCTACACCGACGCCGGCAGCAGCACCCTCGACAGCACCGGCGCATTTGATTTCCGCCTCGCTGGTGGCAGTCGCATCACCGGCAAAGCCGATTCCTCCACCGGATTCCTCTCGGGCACGCTCAGCGGCGGCCCCGGTGGCACCTTCACCGGCGCACTGGTCTCAGGTAGCACCTTTAGCGATGGCACCCTCCGCAACCTTTCTACCCGCGGCCAAGTCGGCACCGGCAGTAACATCCTCATCGCCGGCTTCGTGGTGGGTGGTTCCTCGCCCAAGCAAATCCTCATCCGCGCCATTGGTCCGACTCTCTCCGGTTTTGGTATCACCGGTGCGCTCGCCGATTCACAGCTTGAGCTCTTCAAAGGCACCACCCGCATCGCCCTCAACGACAATTGGGCCGGCAACACCGCCATTACCTCCGCTTCGGCCACGGTCGGTGCGTTCCAACTCACGGCCAACAGCCTCGACGCCGTCGTCCTCGCGCAACTCGACCCTGGCGCCTACACCGCACAAGTCAGCGGCGTCGGTGGCCGCACCGGCGTGGCTCTCGTCGAACTCTACGACGTAGACAGCGTTGCCGCCTTCGCCCCGCAAAAATTAATAAACGTCGCTACCCGCGGCGTCGTCGGCACCGGAGAAAACCAACTCATCGCCGGCTTTGTCGTCAACGGCACCACCACTAAGAAAGTCCTCATCCGCGGTGTCGGCCCCACGCTCACGTCCCTCGGCGTGACCGGCGCCCTCGCTGATCCCGTTCTCCAGCTTATTCAAACCAAAGGCTCCACCCGCACCGTCGTTCGCGAAAACGACAATTGGGAAACGGGTAACGACGTTGCGCTCATCACGGCTGCCACGACTAAAGCAGGCGCCTTCCCTCTCACCAGCGGCTCCAAAGACGCAGTCCTCCTCCTCAACCTCCCGCCCGGCACTTACAACGCCACGGTCAGCGGCGTCGGTTGCACGACCGGCGTTGGCCTCGTCGAAGTTTACGAAGTGCCGTAAAAGCTCTCGCCCCATCGCCGCCTCGAGGCCGGTCTTCCCGACCGGCCTTTTTTATGGCGACCGCCGCATTCCGGCTAGTCGGCTATTTCGACACCGGGATTGTTTATTTCCATTTCTCGCCTAAAGGTTCGCCGCAGTCATGAACCGCGAAGCCTCCACCGCGCCCAGCCCCAAACCTGCCTTTGCCGGCGTGTTTGCTCATCTCGCGCCTCACATGGCCGAACTCGACCGCTTTCTGCGCGGTCAACTCGACTCCTTTGAGCCCGAGATCCGCGCCATGGCCGATTACTGCATCGACACTTCGGGCAAACGCATCCGCCCCGCGCTCGTTTTTCTCAGCGGTTGGCGTGGCCCCGGCGTCATCACGCCCGACCTCGTCCGCGTCGCCGCCGTCGTCGAACTCGTCCACCTCGCCACGCTCGTGCACGACGATATCATGGACGAAGCCGACGTTCGCCGCAGCCGCCGCACCGCCGCCCGCGAATTCGGCCCCGTCGCCGCTGTCCTCCTCGGTGATGCGCTCTTCGCCCACGCGCTCCACCTCGCCACGCAGTTTCCCACCACCGAAATCTGCGCCGCCGTCTCCGAATCCACGCGCCGCGTCTGCGCCGGCGAGATCGTCCAAACCCTCCGCCGCGGCTCGCTCAACATTTCCCTCGCCGATTACCAGCGCATCATCGACCTCAAGACCGCCGAGCTTTTCCGCGTCTCCTGTTTCCTCGGTGCTAAACTCTCCGGCGCAGAGCCCGCTTGCGCCGCAGCCGCCGCCCGCTTTGGCCGCCACCTCGGTATCGCCTATCAAATCTACGACGACCTTGCCGATTACTTCGGCACCGAAGCCCGCATCGGCAAAACCCTCGGCACCGATCTCGCCAGCGGCAAAATTACGCTCCCTCTGATCACCCTCAGCGAACGCCTGCCCGCCGCCGAGCGCCAACTTCTCGCCGAGGAAATCACTGGCAAACGTCCGCCTCAGCTCGCGCTCCGCCTCCAGCAGATGAACGACCTCGGTGTCTTCGCCGCCGTGACCGCCTCTATTCACGCCGAACTTGCGCACGCCACCGCCGCCCTCGTGCCTTGGCCTGCTTATCCTGCGACCTCGCACCTGCTCGCGCTCGGCGACGTCCTGCGCGCCCAAGTCGCCGCCTTGCAGATCAACGCCTGATCACTTCGCGCTACTCCGCGTAATCTTTCGTTACGCCGCTTAACCTCGCGCTGCGCTGCGTTGCGCCGCGCCGCCAGCCCGCTCACGCGCCGCGCCGCGCCTCGGCCCGTTCCCAAGCGAAAAGATATTGCTGCGCCAAACCCGCCAGCGGCCCGAAGTGCGCGCGGCCAAACTGCGCCACCTGCGCCGGCTTCCAACCCTCGAGCCCGTACCGCGCCGCCATCGTTTTTAAAATCCACACGTCCACCGGAAACGCCTCCAGTCGCCCCGCGCCGAAGAGCAGCACGCAATCTGCGACCTTTTCCCCCACGCCCGGCAACGTCACGAGCCGCGCCTTCGCCTCCGCGTACGGCAACGCCTCCGTCTCCTCGAGCCAGCCCGGATGCGCCGCGATGAATTGCGCTGTTTGATGGATGTACCGCGCGCGAAATCCCAGCAGACATCCGCGCAACTCTGTCTCCGGTACCGCCGCGATTTCCGTCCACGTCGGCAACCGATGCCAAGTGGGGACAGGCCGCTGGGACGTCTGTGCATTACCCCTCGCGTCTTTCCCTTTCGTTGCGCCGGCCGCGTACATCCTCGCTCCGTGCCGCGTGGCGAGCAGCGCCATCATTTGTTTGATCTGCACGATCTGCTTGGTCGCGCTGCACAAAAATCCCAGCAAGGTCTCGCCGAACGGTTGCCGCAAAATCCTCAGCCCCGGAAATGCCGCGATGCAGCGCGCCAGATGCGCGTCGCTGCGCCACGGCAAGGTATCCGCCAGCTCCCGCGCATCGCGGTCAGCGTCGAGATAAGTACGCAGCGCCAGCTCGGTGTCCGCGGCCGCCGCCGACCATTCCAACTGACCGCTTGCGCCGACGCGCAGGCGCGCCACGTGGCGATCCCATTGCCCTAGCCAAATTTCATCCGCTTCACGTTGCCAACGAAACGCCTGTCCGCCGTCGATCGTTTCGGCGAGTACGGCCGCATCGGGCGCCGGCGCCAGCGCGAGCGGTTGCCAGTCCGTCCAACCGTCAAGATTCACGGCGCGGGATTCGACCACAGGAAACTTTGCTGGCTCGCGAGCTCGCGGCCTTCGGCGTTGATCACGCTCAGGCGCCACGCGACCGCGTGGGTTTTTCGCCCTGCCCAATCCGGGCCCGTCAGGCCGACATCAAAAACCGTTTCCTTCAGCCCCAGCGTGATGGGGAACGTGTAGGTCTTGGGCTCGGGCGCTTCGGGCGTGATAATTTGCAGCACAAATTTTGCCCCCGACGTGGTCGCAGCGGCTTTCGCGCGGATGAGAAAATAGTAACCGGCGCGCGCCGCGGGCTGCGTGCGCAGGACGGTGTGGCGGCCTGTGTTTTCCTGCCCGTCGAAATATTCCGAGATGCGGTCAAACGATTCCGCGCTGCGCCACGCCGGCCAGACGCGCGTGAATTCGACGTCCGCGGCGTGCGCGCAGGAGACGGCGGTGAACAATAAAAAAGCGGTGAACACGGAGCGCATGTCGGTCGGAGTGTGCGGGGAAGCGGCGGCGCGGCCAATAAAATCAACGCGCCAGTTTCACTTCGCCGTAGCGATGCAACCCGAGCAAGGCGGGGGACCATTGCTGTACGCTCGGCTGTTGTAGGTAAATGCGCGCGCCGAAAAAGAGCGGCACACTCGGCGCAGCGTCGAGGAGGATGGCCTCGGCTTGCTGGAAAAATTCGTAGCGCGACGCAGCGTCGGGCGCGAGGGCGGCGCTGCGCAGTAGTTTATCATAGCGCGGGTCGCTCCAGCCGTTGAAATTGTAGCCGCCTCCGGTTTGGTGCACTTCGAGGTAAGTCACGGGATCGACAAAATCACCGACCCAGCGCGACGTGGTGATGGTGTAATTTTTACTCTGTTGGTTTTGCAGCCACGTTTTTTGTTCGAGCTGGACGAGGGCGATATCGATACCGAGTTCGCGTTTCCACATTGCTTGGATGGCCTCGGCGACTTTGGCGTGGAGTTCGTCGTTGCGGATCTGGAGTTCGAGTTTCGGGAAACCGCGTCCG
>CAJAFD010000422.1 GCA_903938935.1 uncultured Opitutia bacterium | reverse complement strand
TTCAGTTTTTTAACGTACTCTCTCGCGCATGATTCGCCGTTTTCGCCCCTACTTCAGCTACCTCCGGCCGCAACGCGGCTTATTAATCGCGGCGATTCTTTGCGGCATCCTCGCGGGTTTGGCCTCAGGCGCGGGTTTGCCGTACATGGTGAAAAAAGTTTTCCCCGTGATTTTCGCGCCCCAAGCCCTGCCACTGAGCGCTTGGGAACTCGCTCTCATCACGCTATGGATTCCCGCCGTGTTCGTCGTCCGTGGCGTCGCGACCTATCTCAATACGTATTTCATTCAACTCGTAGGCACGCGCGTCCTCGAAGCCATCCGTCTCGATTTCTTCCGGAAGCTCCAGATTCTGCCGCTCTCGTTTTTTCAAAAAAATTCTACCGGCGATTTGCTTTCGCGGGGTCTCGCCGACGCCAACCAGCTCCAAGTTACACTCACCTCCGTCGCCAACGAGATCGTCAAGAGCCCCGCGAGCCTCCTGGGCAGCATCGGTTTCGTCGCCTACACCGCCTACACCGAACAAGGCGTCGCCCTCGTCCTCGTCACGCTCGCCGTTGTCCCACTTTCCGTTTTGCCCATCCGCTATGTCGGCAAAAAATTGATCAAACGCGCCGGTCAAATCCAAGCCGAGCTCGGGGGCGTGACCGATATTTTTAGCGAAAATCTCAGCGCCACTAAAGAAGTGCGCGCCTTCAACCTCGAAGCCCGTGAGACCGCCCGATTCTCTCGCGCCTCACAGACGCTCATCCGCGCGCAGATGAAGTTCATGAAATATGAGAAGGCCCTCACGCCCCTCATCGAAATCATCTCGGCGGTGGGCATCGCGTTCACGCTTCTCTACGCCTACAAAGTTCACCTCGCCCAGGATACGTTCATCACGCTCATCACCGCGCTCTATGCGAGCTATGAACCGATCAAGAAACTGGGCAGCCTGAACAACGAAATGAAACGCGGCCTCGGCTCCCTCGACCGACTCGAAGCCGTGCTTCAAGCTCCCGTAGCCATCATCGATGGCCCCGCAGCTCGAGCGCTCCCTGTTGCCCGAGGCGAACTCACTTTCGACCGCGTCAGCTTCGCCTACACCGATGACGAGAGCGTCCTGAAAAACGTTTCCCTCCACCTTCCCGCGGGCACGGTCTGCGCACTCGTCGGACCGAGCGGCGCCGGCAAATCGACGTTCGCCAATCTCGTTCCACGCTTTTTCGACCCCGTCGCTGGCCGCGTCCTACTCGACGGCCACGATCTTCGCGCCATTCGCCTCGCCGATCTCCGCCGCAACATCGCGGTCGTCTCCCAAGATCCCGTGCTGTTCAACGACACGATTTTCAACAACCTCTTAATTGCTCGCCCTGAGGCCACCCTCGCCGACGTTGAAACGGCCGCTCGCGCCGCGTTTGCGCATGATTTTATCCGCAGTTTCCCCGATGGCTACGCCACCATCGTCGGCGAACGCGGCGCACGTCTCTCCGGTGGACAAAAACAGCGCCTCGCACTCGCGCGCGCCTTTCTGCGCAACGCCCCGATCCTCATCCTCGACGAGGCCACCAGCGCCCTCGACAGCGAGAGCGAAGCCGCCATCCAGCTCGCCCTCAAGAAATTGGTCGTCGGCAAAACCGTGCTCATCATCGCCCACCGCTTTTCCACCATACGCGACGCGACCAAACTCCTCGTGTTCGACCAAGGAGAGATCGTCGCCGCCGGCACCCACGCCGAACGTCACGCGAACCAGCCGCGTTACC
>CAJAFD010000421.1 GCA_903938935.1 uncultured Opitutia bacterium | reverse complement strand
TCCATCATGACCGGCACGCCCGCGGGCATGCGCACGACGACCCAGTCATTGATATTGGGCACAGCGCCAAAGCAGCACGCCATCTGGCTAGACATGAGCATGAACTCTGTGCACTTCCCTTTTTCCAGCTTGGTCGGCTGCATGAAGCCCGTGATCACAGCTTTTTTACCGCTCCAACTTTTCACGATGTCCGGGATCTGTTCGTTGCCAGTCGGGGGCTGAACGTTGGGGTTGGCCGCGGGGTCGAAATCGGGCGGGACAAATTTGAATCCGCTCAGGCGATCAAATCCCAGCTTGAGATAACCGTTTTCGAGCTCGGCGGGCGGGATGTTCGCCGCCGGGGCCGCAGCCGCTGGAGTCGCAACCGCAACGGTTGACGGGGCTGCTGCCGCTAGGGCCGTGCCACCGCTGCTGGATTCACCGTCATTCGCCGCGCCGTTGCGTGCGGCGGCGGCCATCGGGCCGATGCCGCAGCACAGCGTGTGATCCGCGAAGCCTTGAGGGAATAAAGCCGCCGTGGCCGAACCGACCAGTACCCCCGATGTCCACAGTAGGAAAAGCGCGCGCATCTTCATAAGCTGAACCGTAGCGCTCCGGCCTAGTTCGTCAATTTTTCGTATAATTATCCGCTCTCGTCGAGTCGTGGCACGGCGAAAGGCGCCCCTGCAGCTCAGCGCTTAGCGTCGTCAAGGACGGCGTCATTCCAGCGGTTGATGTCTTTAGATTTTTCCGCGGCGGAGGCGTATTCGACCTCAGGCGCATCAAAAGGAGGCAGATATTTCCGCAGGTCTGTCATCACGGGAGCGAAGGCGGGATCGGGCGCTAGATTTTTAAATTCATGGGGATCGACGCTGTGATCGTACAATTCTTCTTGGCCGTTGCGGTAACGCGTGTAGCGGAAGCGATCGTCGCGCAACGTGTGGCACCCGCGGCCGAAGGTCGAGAGGACCGGTTTCTCGCGTTTCGTCGTGGTACCGCGAATCAGGCCCGTGAGATCAAAGCCATCGAGGGCATGCGTCGGCGGAGCGGTAAGGTCACATAAGCCCAACAGCGTAGGGAAAAGGTCGATCAAACCCACTGGCGTTTCGACTACGTTAGGTTTGTTGCCCGGCACGGAGACAGAAAACACCACGCGGCAACCGCGCTCTGAAAGATAAAATTTAGTCCAATGGTCTTTCTCGCCGGTGTGCCAGCCGTTGTCGGAGGCGAACACGACGATGGTGTTGTCGCGATTGGGGCCGGCTTCCAAGGCATCGAGCACCCGCCCTACTTGTTCGTCCGCATAACTGATCGCGGCATAATAGCCTTGGAGACAGCGCTTCCAAAGATCGCGTTGCGTGATCCATTCATGCTCGCCGCGGTGCGTCGAAAGCCAGCGAGCTACCGCGGGCACATCGCCCAAATCGCCGGGTTTAAAACCTTCGGGCAGCTCGATTTTATCAAGCGGATAGCGATCGAAAAAACGCTTCGGAACGTTCCAGGTCAGGTGTGGCCGCCAAAATCCGCAGGCCAGAAAAAACGGCTGATCGTGATGCTGCCGCAGCATATCGGCGGCGCGCACGGCTTGCTCGGTGTCCTGTTGATATTTTTCCGGGTCGTTGCGGTCCCAGTCATCGGGCAGCACGCCCCAGGTCCATGCATCCGACCACATTTTCGTCACACTACCGGGCAGCGTGTAGCGGAGCAGATCTTTTTCGGTGTAGCGGACATGGTTCGGATTATCAAACCAGCGATAATAACCGGGGGTGTAATCCTTCTCATCGTCTGCGAGGTATTTATTATGACCAATTTTTCCAAAACCCGCCGTGAGATAGCCCTGCTGCTTGAAGGTGCCAGGCAAGGTCTGGACTTGGGAAATCCAGCTCGTGGTGCGTCGGTAGGCCTGACTGTTGTAATAAACTCCGCTGCGCGTCGTGTTCACTCCCGTGAGCAAAGCCGTGCGTGAGGGACAACACGCGGGCGAATCGGCGTAGGCGTGAGTAAACCACGTGCCGCGGGCGGCGATACGCTCGAAATTAGGCGTGGCCACCCGAGCATTGCCACCAAGAGCGCTGTGGAGTTGCGCCGCATGATCGTCGATCATGACCAGCAGCACATTAGGGCGCGCGGGGGCCTTGGTGCCGATCTGCGCTCGGACCGATATCGGCAAGAACAGCCCCAGCAGAGTGATGACGAGCCCTAAGGCACGTGCAAAATCCCGCCGAGGCTGGAACGATCTCATGTTAGAACAAAGAACCACGATGGTTGATCGTGTACGTGAAATAAACGGAACGTTTTTCACCGAGAAACCGAGAGTTGGAGCCACCGGAGCCGGCGCGCAAATACTCTTCGTCGAGAATATTGTTCACATTGAGGGCCAAGGTATGGCTCAGGCTCGCGTTGCTCTTCACCGTGTAGCGCATGCCGTAGCTCCAGAGGCTGTAAGCCGGGGATTTGAGACTCCATTCGTTGGTCGAACTCGTGAGGGTGCGAACGCCCTTAGAATTCGTCGAATAAACATCGCCGGCATTGGGCGCCGAGAGCGGTGTCGCCCCGACAAAGGTGACTCCGAGATTAGCCGAGAAGTTTTTCAAGATTCCGCGCGAGGGCGCATATTTGACGCTCACACTTCCGTTATAAGGAGAGACGTACTGGACTTCGCGACCCACGGCTAACGGGTTGGCTGCGCCGTAATCGGTATAAATCGAATTCACCACGCCATAACTAAGGAGCGTTGAAAACTCGTTGGTGACGTTCCAATTCAGATCCACTTCGTAACCGCGCACGAGCTGGCTGCCATCACGACGCGATTGCTCGACAAATAATCCGGAGCCCGCCGGCGATTCCAACAAATCCTGAACGGTGACATTTTCGCGGTTAATATAGAAACCGCTGACGGTATAGGTGAGACGATTATTAAAAAAACCGCCCTTGAACCCGTAGTCCCAACCATCAGCGACTTCGGCCTTGTAGCTCGGGTTGGCGATATCGAGTGGCGTGTCGCCCTGATTCATGAAAAAGCTTTGGCTGTAGTTGGCGAAGACGCGGATGTTTTCGGTGAGTTTATAATTGGCGCCCAGATTGGGCTTAAGCTCGGTGACCTTTTTGTTGATCTCATCACCCACTTTG
>CAJAFD010000420.1 GCA_903938935.1 uncultured Opitutia bacterium | reverse complement strand
GATGCGGCGGTGGCGTGCGACGGTGCGACGCTGGAAATGCAGTTCGCGCGGGGTGGCTCGCCGCGGGAATTGGTGGCGGGTTTTGCGGAGTTGCGGCGGGCGTTTGCGCTCACGAAGGCGCGCGTGCTCGCGGGCATGTTGTAAGACTGAAGTGATTTCGTCGTCGACGGCAGATGGGAGCTGCGGCGCCGACCAAGAAAAAAGCGGCGCCCGTGGAGGCGCCGCTGGAGAAAAACGCTGAAGTAGTGACGAGTTTTTTTAACTGATCATCTCGGCGACGAACGCGCGCTCTTCGGCGAGTTCTTTGTTGGTCGCGGCGATTTTCGATTTTGCGAAGTCGTCCATGGCGTAGCCGGTGATGACTTCGTAGCTGCCGGGAGTCGTAGTGCGCACGGGCATACCGGCCCAGACGTTAGCATCGAAGCCGTAGCGGCCCTCGCTCTTGACGGCGATGGAGTGAATCGCACCGGGGGTGACGAGGGAGCGCACGTGGTCGACGAGGGCGTTGGCGGCGGAGGCGGCAGAGGAAAGCCCGCGGGCGGCGATGATGGCGGCGCCGCGTTTGCCGACGGTTTCGCAGAACGGGCCTTGGAGCCACGCGCTGTCCGTGATGATGGAGGTGGCGGGTTGGCCGTTGATGGTGGCGTGGGCGAAGGCTGGGAACATCGTGGGGCTGTGGTTGCCGTAGATGAAGATGTCTTTGACGGCGGTGAGATCGACGCCGGCCTTTTTGGCGAGTTGGGTCTGCGCGCGGTTTTGGTCGAGGCGAACCATGGCAGTGAAACGATCGGCAGGCAGGCGCTTGGCCTGGGAGGCGGCGATCATGCAATTGGTGTTGGCGGGATTGCCGACCACGGCGATGCGGGCATCAGCGGCGGCGACGGCGTCGATGATTTTACCCTGCTCGATGAAAATCTTACCGTTGTCCTTGAGCAGATCGGCGCGCTCCATGCCGGGGCCGCGGGGCTTGGCGCCGACGAGAAGGCACCAATTGGCGTCTTTGAAACCGACGGAAGCGTCGGAGGTTTGCACGATGCCTTTGAGCAACGGGAACGCGCAGTCATCGAGCTCCATGGCGACGCCTTCGAGGGCTTTGAGGGCTTTCTCGATCGGGGCTTCGATGAGCTGGAGGATGACGGGCTGGTCGGGACCGAACATCGCGCCGGAGGCGATGCGGAAAAGCAGAGAGTAACCGATTTGACCGGCAGCTCCGGTGACGGCGACGCGAATGGGGGATTTCATAAGAGCGGTGATCATTGTGAAACTGCGGCGGAGCGCACGAAAGATTTTCGGCGATCGGGTAGATGTTAGAAGGTGTTGCTGCTTGAAGAAACGTGGCTGCTGGGGCGGCGCGGAGGCTTCAGGCGAGCAGCGCGGCGAGCGCGCCATGGGCGACGAGTTTGCCATCGGCGTGGGCGAGGGCGGCGCCGACGTGCGGATGTGCGGTGCAAAACGCAGCGACCTCGGCATCGTTGAAAATAAAAAACGCCGTCGAAAGCGCGTCGGATAAACCCGCGCCGGGCGCGAGGGCCCAGGTACGGTCGCGGCGCTGTGCGGAGGTTTGGGCGCGCGGATCGACGAGGTGTTCGCCTTGGACGGCGAGACCGGAGCCGCTGAGGGCGCAACGCGTGAGCGAGAGCACGCGCTGATGTTGGCCCTCGCCGAGACCGATAGGCCAGCCGGTCTGACCCGCGGGCGCATCAAGCGCAAGGACGCTGCTCCCGCCACCATGGAGACACGCGTGGGTGATGGCCCAATCGGCGAGGACGGCGGCGAGCCGGTCGAGGGCGTAGCCTTTACCGATGGCGCCGAGATCGAGGTGCAGCTGCGCGGTATGCGACGTGAGCGTGTGAGCGGCGGGATCGAGCGTGAAGAGCGGTGTATCGGCGGGTTGCGCGGGCGCGCGTTCCGAAGCGTACGCGGCATCGAAGGCGCGATCGGTGGCGAGCGAGGCGTCGGCGGCGAGCAACAGGCAATGCAACGCGTCCTCGCCGATCCCGATGGTTTCGCCGAAGGCGAGGCGGTTGGCGCGGGCGATGTCGCTCGATTCGACGTAGCGACTGAGTTCGCTTTCGAGCCGGTCGAGTTCGCGGAAGCACGCCGTCGCGGCCTGACGCGCGTAGTCGGGCGACTGGTCCGCAATGACGAGGGCAAACGTCGTCGCCATCGCCTCATGGTGGAACTCGGGAAACTCCGGGAATTTCATGCCGCGAAAAATTTTGCGTAAAAACGGTTATAAAAAGTGTCACCTATTAGGTGACACTCGGTCTGAGGCGGCGGCGGAGGCGGAGCATGGCGAGGGTAGGGCGGAGCCAGAGTTGGCGGAGGCCGTAGTTCGCTTGGCCGCGGGTGCGCGGGTGGTGGCGGACTTTGAATTCGCCGAGGCGGAATCCGGCGGCGATCAAGATGGCGGGTAAAAAAGATTGGAGAAGCTCGAACGGAAATAGCGCGGCGATGGTCGCGCGGCGCAGGACGCGGAGTTGGCAACCGCTGTCGTGCAGGTGATCGCCGAGGACTCGGCTGCGCACGAAGTTGGCGAGGCGAGACATTTTGCGGCGGAGCCAAGAATCGTGGCGGTCATGGCGCCAGCCGCACGCGACGTCGAGCGTGCCGGCTTCGACGGGGGCGAGCAGCAGCGGGAAATCGCGCGGGTCGTTTTGGCCGTCGCCGTCCATGGTGAGAATAATTTCGCCGCGCGCGGCACGGAGGCCGTCGAGGAGCGCGGTGGCTTGGCCGAGGTTGCGTGGTTGGTGGAGCGCGCGGCAACGCGGCCAGCGCGCGAGGCAGGCGGTGATTTCATCGGCGGTGGTGTCCGTGCTGCCGTCGTTGACGAGGAGGATTTCGTAGTCGTGGCCGAGCGCATCGAGGACGACCTCCGCGCTCTCGACGAGCGGGAGGATGTTGCCCGCTTCATTATAAAAAGGAACGACGAGGGAATAGCGCGGCGTCATGGGGCGGGTGGCGCGGGCGTGAAGACGACGCAGAGAAAACCTGGCCGCAGGCCTAGGAAAGTTTCGCGGTAATCACCGTGGAGGCGCTCGCGCACGGCGGAGGCTTGCGCGGTCGAGGCGAGGATGAGCGCACCGTCGCAATCGGCGGGCGGCGTCGCCCAGTAACCGACGGAGCCGGCGGGCAACGTGCGGAGGTACCACGGAATCGGCCAATATTCTTCGCTGATGATGCGAATCGCGCCGCCGGGGCGAGCAGCGAGGGCGGCGTTGGCGAGTGTGCGGATTTTCAAAACGTCGGGCGAACTGTGGACGTAAGCGTAGGGATTGCGGGCGTCGGCGGCGCGGAGAAACGCGCCGAGGTGAGTTTGCGCGAGTTGGAGAAAAATCAGACTAGTGGTGGCCACGACTGCGAGCGTGCGCCATCGAATCAGTGCGAGCGTGCCGGCGGCGAGCACGGCGAGACCGGGCACGAGGTGGACGGTGTGCCAAGGGGTTTTGTACGGCGGAAACGAGAGCGTGAAAAACACGAGCAACGTGTAAACGGCGACGAGGCGGAGAAATTTTTGGCGCGTGACGAAGGCGAGGCCCGCGCCGCTGAAGGCGAGCGCGGAAAACGCGAGTTGTTGAAAGACGAGCCCGCCATTTTTTTCCCAGCCGAAAAGGGCGGCGTAGTACCACCACGGTTTTTCGTGGCCGCTGTCGCCGGTGGCGCGGGCCGAGGTGAATGTGTACGTCGCGACGGCGTCGCGCAGCCCGGCGGCGTGGGTGCCAAACGATGAATAAAACAGCGCGGCGACGCCGAGCGCGGTGCCGAAGATCAATGCGAGGTCGCGGCCGAGGTGCGTCGTCGCGGGGCGGCAGCGGGCGACCAGAAGCGCGGCGGCGAGAGCGCAGAGGACGAAGACGGGCGCGCTGGCCTTGGTGGCTTGCATGAGGCCGAGGGCGGCGCCGGTGGCGAGGGCCCACGCGGGGCGGGCGTTTTGCCACCAGCGTTGCGCGGCCAGCGCGGCGGCGAGCGCGAAGGTGACGAGGAGCGTTTCCTGGATAAAATAGCGGCTGTAATAAACGGAGGCGGGAGCGACGGCTAAAAGGGCGGCGGCGAGGAAGGCGGGGCCGAAGCCGAGCGGGCGCGCGAGAAAAAATAAAAGCAAAACACCGCAGGTGCCGGCGAGCGCGGGGACGAGGCGGATGGTGGTTTCGCTGAACGTGGCGAGCGTGGTTTCGCCGCGGAGCCACGCGAGCGGGAGCGCGGCGTAGTAGAGCGTGGGACCGTGGTGGTCACGCGGATCAAAGGCGTAGCGGCCATGCTCGAGAAGCTCGCCAGTTTTTATGGCTTGGTTGGCTTCGTCGGCGTGGAGCGGGCGACGGTCGAGTTCGTAGGTTCGCAGCCCGAGGGCGAGTGCGACGAGGAGCGCGAGGGGTATCCAGCGTCTCAGGGCGGGGGCGAACATGGGGTGGAGCTTAGAGGCGCGTGTGGGGCGGGCACAAGAAAGGGCGGACTGGTGATGTCCGCCCTTTCTTTTTACACCGCGGGTGGCGGGAGGAGTTTATTTCACGAGTGAACCGTGAACTTCGACTTCGCAGTAGTGGTTGAGCTCGTCGGAGGTGTTGCCGTTGCTGGAGAGGCGGACGTAGCGGCCGTTGGCGCCTTTGCCGTCGAGGAGTTTGCCCTCGTAGTTTTCGATGTAGGCTTGGTCTTTACCTTTGCCGAGCTTGGAGGAGTCGTCGTCGTCGTTGTTGAAGATCGTGGTGACGCCGGTCTTGAAGGTGGCGTCATTGGAGACTTGGACGACGACGTCGTGGTAGACGCGGGCTTGGGAGTGGAAGTGCCAGATGGCGACGGCGGCGACTTTGGCGGGTGCGCCGAGGTCGATTTGGATCCATTGAGGGGTCGGCCCGAGCTCGACGTAGGTGCCGTCGGTGCCGGATTTATCACCGTCGTTGATGAACGTGAGTTCGCCGATGACGGGGAGGGAATCGCTGCTGGTGACGGTTTTGCCTTTGGAGAGGTTGACGGTGCCGTTGGGGACCATGAGGTCGGGGCGTTTACCGGTGCGGGGTTTCTCGAGGTTGGGGAGCGCGATGGGGCGCGGGGTGCCCGCGAAGAGCGGCTTGGGCAGCTCGATTTGGAGCGGGACGGTGTCCGCTGCTTGGGCTGCGCCGGTGAGGGCGACGAGAGCGAGGAGGAGGGAGAGACGGGAATGATTCATGGTGGAGAAGGGCAGGTTTAGGCGAGGAAGTCGGTCGGCGCAAAGGTGAGCTTTTTGCCGGCGGCGATGGATTCGTTGATTTTGAGGATGGTGACGGTGGTGGCGAAGGCGGACTCGCCGTCGCAGTTAAGGGGCGTGCCGAGGCGGATCGCGTCGAAGAAATTTTCGAGGTGAGGTTGGTGAATGGCTTTGTCGAGGGTGACGGGGATGTCCCAGGCGGACAACGCGGCCGTTTCGCGGACGTCGACCGTGGAGGCTTTGGCGGGGCCACCGAGTTTTTTGACGCCGACTTTTTCCCAGGGTTTGACGGCCGGGGGTGCGCCTTCACCTGACGTAGGGCTGGCGACGATACCCTGGGCGACCCACTTGTCCCACTCGGGCGCGCGGGCTTCGCGGTAGAGTTTGGTGTATTTCGGATTTTCGGAAATCTTCAACGCGCCCTCGTCGCCCATGAAGTATTCGTGGTAACCGCCGCCCGCGCTCGTGGTGGTGAGGACCTCGTAGGTCGCACGGACGGTGCCTTCCTTCGTGGGGAATTCAAAGATAGCGATGGCGTTATCGTACCACTCGTGGGTTTTGTAGTAATCGACGCCGCCGCTGGCGATGCACATGGTGGGATTGCAACCGAGCAACCAGTTGTAGACGTCGATCTGGTGGGCGCCGAGGTCGGACATGGGGCCACCGGCGTAGCGTTTAAACCAGCGCCAGTTGCGGAACTCATGCATGTTGGCGAAACCGTATTGGTTGAGCTTCGCTTCGGGGATGCCTTGGCCGTTGGGGAAACCGTAATCGTCGGTGACGGCGCGGTGCCATTGACCGGCGATGTTGGTGATGCGGCCGAGGAGGCGACCTTCGAGGTGGATGCGGTCTTTGGCGTGGCGGTAGCGGGGATTGCTCCGGCGTTGGTGGCCGACCTGGAGGAGTTTTTTCGTCGCGCGCGCGGCGTGGACCATCGAGCGGGCGCCCTCGACGGTGTTGGACATCAGTTTCTCGCAGTAAACGTGTTTGCCGGCCTTGAGAGCGGCGACGGTGTGTTCGGCGTGTACGAAATCGGGCGTGGCGATGATGACCGCGTCGAGATCGGTGACCTCGGCGAGCATCTGGCGGTAATCTTCGTAGGGCTTCGGGTCGTGGCCGAATTTTTTGAGGAGACGCTCAGCGTAAGTGCGGTTGTAACCCCAGATGTCGACGACGGCTTTGAAGCGGATGCCGGGTATTTTGAGGGCGGCGTTGGTGAGGATGCGGCCTTGTTCGCCGCAGCCGATGAGGGCGACGTTGAGTTGGTCGGCCTTGGCGACGACTTCAGCGCCGCGAGCGATGTAAGGCGCGGCGGCGATGAAGGCCCCGAGCTTGGCGCTCGTGCTCAGGAAATCACGGCGCGTGAGGGGAGAGGAAAAAGATTCAGACATGGCGGGCAGTGGTGGGGCGTTGGGGGCCGGGTCCGCTTAGTCGCGGCTGAGCGCGTAGCGGTTGTGTTGGACGAGCACGAGGCCGCCGGCGACGAGGGCGACGTGCATGCCGAGCCAAGCGACGCCGTCGCTCTCCTGCACCGCCATGAGGCCGAAGGAAAGGGCGACGTAGGTGAGTCCCATGAAGAATAACGTGCAGCGGGTTTTAAAACCGACGAGCAACGCGACGCCCAGAGTGATGAGGATGTAGCCGATGCTGGCGGCAAACAGCTTGGTGGACCAGAGCGGCAAGAACGAGGCGCCGGTAATGCCGGTGGCCATACGCTTCATGTTCTCGTAGTAGCCGACGAAAGAGTAGCTGCCTTTGCTTTCAAATTTCTCGAGCCCGGCGAGCACGGCGCGCAGACCGAGCCAGAGGCGGATGATGAGGAACGCGTAGGTGTATTCGCAACGCGGGGTGGTGGGGGTGGAGTTTTCGCTCATGATGTAAAAAATGGGTTGGGGTGCTAACGAGGGTGATGGATTGTAATTAAATCCGCCTAGGATCAAACGACAGGACGATTTTTTTTGGCAATGTCCAATCAGGTTGGGTTGCGGCTAGGGGGCGAGTGTTTACTTAACTAAAACGCGGGGCGAGGCTGGCGTGGATTTCGCGCACCATGGTCTCGGTCGTCGCCCAGTCGATGCAGCCATCGGTGATGCTGACGCCGTAGCGGAGTTTTTCTTTAGCCTGCGGGAACGACTGGTTGCCGGCGCCGAGGTTGCTCTCGACCATGGCGCCCATGATGGAGCGGTTGCCGGCGGCGATTTGCGCGAGGAGCGCGCGCATCACGTCGGGCTGCAATTCGGGTTTCTTCGCCGAGTTGTCGTGCGAGCAATCGACCAAGATCGACTGCGGCAACCCCGCTTTGACGAGGAGTGCCTCGGTTTGCGCGATGTGGGCGGCGGAGTAATTGGGTCCGCTGGAGCCGCCGCGAAGGACGACGTGGCAGTTGGGGTTGCCGCGGGTGTCGACGGCGGCAGCGGCGCCGTCGAGGTTCACGCCGAGAAACGTCTGGGGTTGGCCGGCGGCTTTGATGGCGTTGACGGCGGCCTGGAGGGTGCCGTCGGTGCTATTTTTAAAACCGATGGGCATCGAAAGGCCCGAGGCCATTTGACGGTGCGTCTGGGATTCCGTCGTGCGGGCGCCGATGGCACCCCAGCACACAAGATCGGCCACGTATTGCGGCGTGATGGGATCGAGAAATTCCGTCGCGGTGGGCAAACCCAGATCAAGCACATCGCGCAAAAAAGCCCGGCCGAGACGCAGGCCGGCGGCGATGTCGTGCGAGCCGTCGAGGTGCGGATCCATCACGAGGCCCTTCCAGCCGACGGTGGTGCGGGGTTTTTCAAAATACACGCGCATCACAATCAGGACGCGGTCGGAGACTTCTTTGGCCAAGGCAGCGAGACGCTGGGCGTAATCGCGCCCCGCCTCGATGTCGTGGATCGAGCAGGGTCCAATTAACAGCAGGAATCGCCGATCGTCCGTGAAAATAATCCGGTGAATATCCTCCCGCGCGTGGGTCACGAAAGCGGCTTGGGCCTCGGACTTGGGTAACTCGCGCAAGAGCGCGGCGGGCGAGGGTAGGGCGCGGGTCGCTACGACATTGATGTCCGAAGTGCGTTGCATGGTCGGTCAGCTTGGCGGGTTCGAAGAGGCCGCGGCAAGTCCCAGATTGGCCTAAAACCGAGGAATTTGGGCAAAAAAGTGGCCGGTCACATACCCCTATGTGACCGGCCTTTGCTTTCTTAGTTACCCCAAAACTCCCGCTAGGCGGGAGAAGTGTTTAAATCCGACAAGAAGAGTGGTACACTTTATCTTCGCTCCGTCAACTCAAAGTTATCAAAATCTATCAAGTCATTTATAAATCACTTTAAAACAATATGATAAAAACCAAGGAAAATTCATCGCTTCGGCAATTTCATAGCGGAAAAACCGCCGCGGTGTTGCGTGTGACGGGCGAGGATGCAGCGAATTTCCTCCAAGGCCAGTTTACCAACGACTTGCGCGGGCTGCGTGCCGCTGGTGCGGTTTATGGCTTGTGGCTCAATCAGAAAGGTAAGGTCGTGGCCGATAGTTTTGTGATCGCGGGGGCATCGGCGGGGGAGTTTTGGATCGTGAGTTATCATGCGCCGGCGGCGGTGTTGCGGGCGCGTTTGGAAGATTATATCATCGCGGACGACGTCAGCGTGGAGGATGTTACGACAGAGTGGACGGGCCTGACTTTGCTCGGCGCGGGCGTGGTGGCGTGGTTTGCGCAGGCGCCGCGCGTGGGGCTGAGTTTTCCGGGACGGCGAACGTCTGGAGAAACGCTTGAGTGGATTTTTCCGCTATCCGAATGGCCGAATGCTCGCGTGCAACTCGCGGGCTGGGCCGAAATCGACGGCGTCGCCATGGAGCGGCAGCGGATCGCGGCGGGGATTCCGGCGGTGCCGGCGGATATCGGGCCGGCGGATTTACCCGGCGAGGGCGGGCTCGAGCCGGTGACGATTTCCTACACCAAAGGCTGTTACCTCGGCCAAG
>CAJAFD010000419.1 GCA_903938935.1 uncultured Opitutia bacterium | reverse complement strand
GAAATTCATACGGGCAGTATGACGCGACGCGGAGGAATTTGTAACGGGAAAAAATGCTGCGCCCGACGACGCCCTCCGGCGCCCAAATGCCGCAGCGGACGGGCGCGCGGGCCGCGCTTAGGCGCGGAGCGTGCCGGCGGCTTGTTCGGCGAGGAACGAGGCGTAGGTTTTAGCGACGCCGTCGGTGAGCGCGATGCGTGCGCGCCAACCGAGCGCGGCGAGCCGGGAGACGTCCATGAGTTTGCGCGGGGTGCCGTCGGGTTTGGTGGCGTCCCAGACGATTTTGCCCGTGTAACCTGTGACGGTGGCGACGGTTTCGGTGAGTTCGCGGATGGTGACGTCGGTGCCGGTGCCGACGTTGATCCAGTCGGGCGGGTTTTCGAGCGTGAGGAGAAAGGCGCAGGCGTCGGCGAGGTCGTCGACGTGGAGAAATTCGCGTTTCGGCGAGCCGGTGCCCCAGGCGACGACTTCGGCGCGGCCGGCGGTTTTGGCTTCGTGGAATTTGCGGAGAAGCGCGGGCAACACGTGCGAGTTCTGCAAGTGGTAGTTGTCGCCGGGGCCGTAGAGATTCGTCGGCATCGCGGAGTGGTAGAGCACGCCGTATTGCTTGCGGTAGGATTGGGCGAGCTTGAGGCCGGTGATTTTGGCGATGGCGTAGGCCTCGTTGGTGGGCTCGAGCGGGCCGGTGAGGAGGCAATCCTCGGGCATGGGCTGCGGCGCGTGTTTGGGATAAATGCACGAGCTGCCGAGGAAAAGCAGCCGCTTCACGCCGGCGCGGTAGGCGCCGTGGATGGTGTTGGCGGCGATGGCGAGATTATCGAAGAGAAACTCGGCCGGGTACGTGTTGTTGGCGTGGATGCCGCCGACTTTCGCGGCGGCGATGATGGCGACGTCGGGCTTCTCGGCGGCGTAAAACGCGTCGACGGCGGTTTGCGACGTGAGGTCGAGTTCGCGGCGCGAGCGCAGGAGGAGCGTGACGCCGGATTCGCGTTGAAAACGGCGCACGAGCGCGCCGCCGACCATGCCTTGGTGGCCCGCGATGAAGAGCTTCATGCGATCGTCGTGTGCGCGGGTTGAGGCAAGCTGGCGATCTGGGCCTCGCGTTTGGCGAGTTCGAGGTCGGCCTCGGTCATGATTTTGACGAGTTCTTTGAACTTCGTCTTGGGCTCCCAACCGAGTTGGCGCTTGGCCTTGGCGGGGTCGCCGATGAGGAGTTCGACCTCGGCGGGACGCTCGTAGCGGGCGTCGTAGCTGACGTATTTTTCCCAATCAAGATTCAGGAGGCCGAAGGTTTCCTGAATAAATTCGCGGACGGTGTGGGTCTCGTTGGTGGCGACCACGTAATCGTCGGCTTGGTCTTGCTGGAGCATGACCCACATCATCTCGACGTATTCTTTGGCGTAACCCCAGTCGCGGCGGGCATCGAGGTTGCCCATGTAGAGGCGGTCTTGGAGTCCGAGTTTGATGCGAGTGGCGGCGCGGGTGATCTTGCGGGTGACGAAGGTCTCGCCGCGGCGCGGGCTCTCGTGGTTGAAGAGAATGCCGTTGGAGGCGTGGAGGTTATAGCTTTCGCGGTAGTTCACCGTGAGCCAGTAGGCGTACATTTTCGCACAACCGTAAGGCGAGCGGGGCCAGAATGGCGTTTTTTCCGTCTGCGGCACTTCCTGGACTTTGCCAAACATCTCGGAAGACGAGGCTTGGTAGAAGCGGCATTTTTTCACGAGGCCGGCTTCGCGGATGGCTTCGAGGATGCGCACCGAGCCGAGGCCGACGACGTCGCCCGTGTATTCAGGAATATCGAAGGAAACGCGCACGTGCGACTGAGCGCCGAGGTTGTAAATTTCGTCGGGCTGGAGCTCGTAGAGGAGTTTCACCATTTGCACGGAATCGGCGAGATCGCCGTAGTGGAGGTGGAGTTTGACGCCGTTGACGTGCGGGTCGCGGTAAAGGTGATCGATCCGGCTGGTGTTAAAGGTGGAAGCGCGGCGAATCACGCCGTGGACCTCGTAGCCCTTGGCGAGCAGGAGCTCAGCGAGATACGAACCGTCCTGCCCCGTGATGCCGGTGATAAGTGCTTTTTTCATGCGATAAACAACCACGCTAGCGAGAGAGCTTTCACCGGGGCAAGTCTCCATATGTTGACCTAGAATGGATATTATCTGCCCGCGCGCGGCCCTCGCCGCGAGAGCCACGCACGAAGGGTGATAGGCCAACGACCGGCGGGGTCGGGTTGGCGATGATCGGAGTGAATCACGGGCGATTTTTTAACAACGCCGCGCCCGAAATTTCATTTACGCGCCGCAGGATTTTCGGCGGAGAAGAGGCGACGCGCCATCTCGGGCATTGACGCCGATTTTGCACAATCGTTTCCTCGCGGCCATGCATGCCAACAAACGAGTCGCACTCGGCGTTAAATATAAACGCATCATTTTAAAGCTTTCGGGCGAAGTCCTGCGCGGCGGCAAAGGCGGCGATCCCATCGACGCCGCGACCCTCGAAAAAACTTGCAGCCAAGTTAAAGAGATCGCCGACCTCGGCGTCGAAGTCTGCGTCGTCATCGGCGGCGGCAACATCTTCCGCGGCCTGCAAGGCTCCCAACGCGGCGTCGACCGGACCACGGGCGATTACATGGGCATGCTCGCCACCGTCATCAACGCCCTCGCGCTCATGGATTGCCTCGAAAAAATGGGCGTCACCACGCGCATCCAGAGCGCCATTCCGATGAACCAGATCGCCGAGCCGTTCATCCTGCGCCGCGCCATGCGCCACCTCGAAAAAGGCCGCGTCGTCATCTTCGCCGCCGGCACCGGCAATCCGTACTTCTCGACCGATACCACCGCCGCCCTCCGCGCCTCCGAGATGCACGCCGACATCATCATGAAAGCCACCAAGGTCGACGGCATCTACGACAAAGACCCGAAAAAATTCCCGGACGCCGTCAAATACGACCAGATCACGTTCATCGACGCCCTCAAACAACGCCTCAACGTCATGGACTCCACCGCGTTTTCCCTCTGTCTCGACAACAACGTCCCGATCCTCGTGTTCGACCTCAACGACGAACACGCCATCCGCAAAGCCGTCCTCGGCGAAAAAATCGGCACCCTCGTCAAAAACTGATCCGCCCCACCGCCCGTTTTTCCACTTTAAAAAAAATCCCACCATGTCCTCCCCGTTCCTCGCCGAAGCCCAAGCCAAGATGAAAAAAACCGTGGACCACACGCTCCACGAATTTAGCTCCATCCACACCGGCAAAGCCACGCCCCAGATGGTCGAGACCGTCATGGTCGAAGCCTACGGCACCATGACCCCGCTCAAACAATGCGCGGCCATCAGCACGCCCGACGCCCGCCTCATCCAAGTTCAACCTTGGGACACCAGCATCATCAAAGACATCATCCGCGGCATCCAAGAAGCCAACCTCGGCTTCAACCCGATCCCCGACGGCAAAGTCATCCGCATTCCGCTCCCCGACATGAGCAAGGAACGCCGCCTCGAATTCGTTAAAAACGCCCACCGCCTCGCCGAAGAAGGCCGCGTCCACGTGCGCAATGTCCGCCGCGACGTCATGGAATCGGTCAAAAAAGCCAAACTGCCCGAAGACGAAGCCAAGCGCGTCGAAAAAGACATCCAAGCCGCCACCGATGCCGCCATCAAGAGCATCGGCGACCACCTCGCGCACAAAGAAAAGGACCTGCTCACCGTCTGAGCCCGACCGGGCGGAGTTTTCCCTGCGCCCTCATCCTCCCCGCCGCGGCCCGCCGCGCTTCCCGCGTTGAAAAAAGAATCCTCCGCCACCCCGAAACGCGTCGTCGTCAAACTCGGCACCGGCGTGCTCACGACGGGTATCGGCCAACTGGATACCGCGCGCATCGCTGATCTCGCCGCCCAACTCGCCGCCCTGCGCGCTGCGGGGACCGAGGTGATCGTGGTTTCATCCGGCGCCGTCGGCCTCGGCATGGGCGCCCTCGCCCTCGCGAAAAAACCCAAAGACGTTTCCAAAAAACAGGCCTGCGCCGCCATCGGCCAATCCCGCCTCATGCAGGTCTGGCAAACGGCCTTCGCGCCCCACGCGCTCACCGTCGCCCAAGTCCTCCTCACTCACGACGACCTCCGCGTGCGCACACGCTACCTCGGCGTCCGTGAAACGCTCCGCCAGATCATCGGCTACGGCGCGATTCCGATCATCAACGAAAACGACACCGTCAGCGCCGCCGAAATTAAATTTGGCGACAACGACACGCTTTCCGCCCTCGTCGCGAGCCTCGTCGAGGCCGAGCACCTCATCATTCTTTCCACCGCGCCCGGGTTGATCGACCTCAAAGGCACCGGCGAGATCGTCCCCATCGTCGAAAAAATCACCCCCGCCATCGAAGCTATGGCCGGCGGCACCACGAGTGAAACTGCAACCGGCGGCATGATTTCCAAAATCACCGCCGCCAAACTCGCCACGCGCGCCGGTTGCGGCGTGTTCATCGCCAGCGGCTCCGCGCCCGCCATCGTGGCGCGTCTTCTCGGCGGCACCGGCCCAGGCACATTTTTCGTTCCCAGCGGCCTGCCCCTCGACGCCAAGAAACACTGGCTCGCCTACTTCCAGCGCCCCGCCGGCACGGTGTTCGTCAACGCCCGCGCCATCCCCGTGCTCCGCGAACGCGGCAGCAGCCTCCTCGCCGTCGGCGTCACGCACGCGCGCGGGGAATTCAGCATCGGCGACATCGTCAACATCGCCGGCCCGGACACCACCGTGCTCGCCCGCGGTAAAACGAATTTCTCCAGCAAAGAAATCCCCGCGCTCGCCGGCCTCCAAGCCGTCGCTCTGCGCGCGCTCCACCCTGCGCGCAAGCGCCTCGAAGTCGTTCATCGCAACGACCTCGTGTTGCTCTAAAGCGTTTCCGCTTTCCCCCGCCCGAGCGAACATCCACGTTTCCTCGGACACCTGTCCCATGTTTGATTTAATCATCCGCCTCCGCCCCATGAAAAAATTTCTCCCCGTGCTCGCCGCGCTTTTCGTCGCCGTTCTCACCCACCCGCTCCGCGCTGCCACGGCGCCCGCCGCGAGCCCAGCGCCCGTCACTTGGGACACCGCCACCGCAATCCTCGCACGCATAAAGGCCCCGACGTTTCCCGCCCGAGATTTCCCGATCACCGCTTACAGCGCCGTGGCCGGCGGCACGACCGACGCCACTGCGGCCATCGCACAAGCCATCGCCGCCTGCCACGCCGCGGGCGGCGGCCGGGTCGTCGTCCCCGCAGGCGAATTCAGCACCGGCGCCATCCACCTCAAAAGCAACGTCAACCTCCACGTCTCCGCCGGAGCCACCCTGCGGTTCAACCCCGACCCCGCGCTCTACCCGATCGTGTTCACGCGCTGGGAAGGCGTCGAGTGCATGAACTACTCGCCTCTCATCTACGCATTTGAACAAGAAAACATCGCCGTCACCGGCAGCGGCACGCTCGACGGCGGCGCGACCCTCGACACGTGGTGG
>CAJAFD010000418.1 GCA_903938935.1 uncultured Opitutia bacterium | reverse complement strand
GCCGCACCCGCGGTCACCATCGGCTACGTCCTCCCGCTCGACCACGCTGACGGCGCCTGGATCACCGACGACTGGCAATCCGCGTTCCCTGCGCCCACGCCCGTTACGCTTTTTCCCGGCGAGAGTCCCGCGGGTCTCCGTTTGCCGCTTGGCCAACTGCCGGAATCCAGTCTGCGTCGCGCGCTCACCGCGGAGATCCGCGACGGCACGCTGGTTATTTTTATCCCGCCGCTGTTGCTCGATTCGTATCTGACGTTGCTGAGTCATATCGAAGCGGCCCTCGTCGCCGCGAAACTTTCCGATGTCGTCCTCGCGGGTTACGCCCCGCCGCCCGACGCCGCGCTGCCGACCGTCGGCCTCGCCAGCGACCCTGGCGTGCTCGAGATCAACGTCGCTCCGTGCGCCACGTGGGCTGACTACGATCACCAGCTCAAGCAACTTTACGCCGCCGCAGCGTCCGTCGAACTCTGTGCGCGCAAACTCCAACTCAATGGCCGCGAGGTCGGCACCGGCGGCGGCGCGCATTTGGTGTTCGGCGCGCCGCCCGGGCTTACGTCGCCGTTCTTCGCGTTCCCCGCGTTGCTGCCGTCGGTGATTCGTTATTTTCAACATCACCCCGCGCTCAGCTACGCGTTTACGGGCTCTTACATGGGGCCCAGTTCGCAAGCGCCGCGCATCGACGAATCTACTTTCGAAGCGCTCTACGAATTAGAGATCGCCTGCGCCGCCGCCGAGACGCTCGGCACCCCGCAAAATCTCGCGCTCTACGACCTGCTTTTCCGCGATCTGCTCATGGACCGCAGCGGCAACACCCACCGCGCCGAGATCAGCGTGGATAAACTCTGGAATCCGTTTTCGCCCAACGGCCGCCTCGGCCTCGTGGAATTCCGCGCCTTTGAAACGCACCCGCATGCGTCCGTGCAATCCGTCGTCGGCCTGTTCATCCGCGCGCTGCTCGCGCGACTCGCCGCCGCGCCCGTGCAAGGCCCGTTCATTCGTTGGGCCGGCGAACTTCACGACCGTTTCTTTTTGCCGGCTTTCGTCTGGGAAGATCTCACCGCGATCTGCGACGACCTCAATAAACACGACATACCATTCGACCTCGAATGGCTCCGGCCCGCCTGGGAATTTCGTTTCCCAAAAATCGGCGCCCTCGCTCTTAAGACCCACGACGAAGCCACGAAAACCACTAAAAAAACCACCATCGAATTCCGCCAAGCGCTCGAAGCGTGGCCGCTTCTCGGTGAGTCGCCCAACGCCGGCACCGTCGCCCGCACCGTGGATGCTTCGCTCGATCGCCTTGAGGCGCGCGTCTCCGATCCCGCGGTGCTCGCCGGTGGGCTGCTCCTCGTCAACGGCCTCCCCTGCGCATTTCGCCCCACCGCGCAACCCGGCGCCGCCACAGGCATCCGCTACCGCGCTTTTTATCTGACGCCCGCGTTGCAACCGCATGTGCCGGTCCACGCCCCGTTGCTGCTAGAATGGGTCGACCGCGCCACGCTCCAAGTCGTGGCCGCCGCCCGCTGGCACGTCTGGAACGGTTATAACTTCGCGTATGCCTCCGCGCCGCTCGACGAAAACGAAGCCACCCACCGCCGGGCCGAACGCTGGGAACCCTGGCCCCACACCGTGGGCCAATCCCGCTTCATCCCCAAAATCGATTTCCCGCCCGAGGGTCGCCACACCCTCGATCTCCGCCGCGACCCCGCGCAGACGCGATAACGTCACCGCCGCCGGTTTTTTATTTTAAAATGGTGAGGCCTTCCTCGCCTCAATGGCGGAGCTTTTTACAGAGCAAATTAGGCCTCGAGTAGCACCCAACTTGCCCTTGCGCAGCCTAACGTTATCCCCATGATCTTCATTTAACACCAAACCCTACCATGAACCGATCCCTGTCTACTCAATCCCTGATCGCGGTGACCGCCGCGCTCTTGCTCTGC
>CAJAFD010000417.1 GCA_903938935.1 uncultured Opitutia bacterium | reverse complement strand
GCCGTGCTCGCGCAACAAGGAGTCGAAGTCGTCATCCCCGCCGCCCAAGGCTGCTGCGGCGGCCTCGCGTGGCACACGGGCGAACTCGCCGCGGCTCAAGCTTTTGCCCGTAAAAACCTCGACGCGTTCCCAGCCGACGTCGACGCGATCCTCACCAACGCAGCTGGTTGCGGCTCCGCGCTCCACGAATATCATCTCGTCCTGCGGGGCACGCCCGACGAGGCCCGCGCCGAAACGTTCCGGCACCGCGTGATGGACGTGAGTGTTTTCCTCACGCGCCTCGGCTTGCGCACGCCGCCGCCCACCGCGCCCGTGCCGCGTCGCATCGCTTATCACGACGCCTGTCACCTGGCCAACGCCCAGGGCGTGCGCGCCGAACCGCGCGCGCTGCTCCGCGCCATCCCCGGCGTCGAAGTCATCGAGCTGGCCGATGCCCATCTGTGTTGCGGCAGCGCCGGCACCTACAACCTCGACCAACCCGAGATCGCCGCGGCCCTCGGCGAGAAAAAGGCCCGGGCCGTCATCGCCAGCGGCGCCACCGTCGTCGCCAGCGGCAACATCGGTTGCCTCACGCAACTGGCCGCGCACCTCGAGCGCCTCGGCTCGCCCATCAAAGTCCGCCACACGTTTCAAGTCCTCCGCGACGCCTACACGCCCCAAAGCTAAGGCGAACCCGAGCGCTGGTGCCCCCGTCCGGAATTGAACCGGAATCCAGCGTTTAGGAAACGCTTGCTCTATCCATTTGAGCTACGGGGACCGCTGCGCAGGGGCAAATTCCCCGCAAATCGGCTCCGTTTCCACCTAAAAATGTGCCGTTGACAATATCAGGAGCCCGTCAACGTTCTCCCATCCCATTTAAAGCCATGAGCACCACCGAAACCACCACGCAGACCCTCTCCCCGGATCAGATCCCGTTCACCACTCCGGAAGTGATGAAGCATTTCGTGACCGACACCGGCAAGATCTTGCCGCGCAAGTACACCCACCTCTCCGCGAAGCATCAGCGTGCCATCACCCGCACGATCAAGCACTCGCGCAACATGTTGCTCGCCAAATAAGCGACGACTGAGATCCCTTTACCGGCCGGAGTAAACCACTCCGGCCTTTTTCATGTCATGCCGCGAAAGCCCACCGCCCGTATTTTCCGCGGCACCTCGCGCAATCTGAGCTACCTCGCCCGTTGCCTGCGAGACGGTGACATCGTGGGCGTCCCGACCGAAACCGTCTACGGCCTGGCCGCGGATGCGCTGAACCCCCTCGCCTGCCAGAAAATTTTCACCGCCAAAGGCCGGCCCACGACCGATCCGCTCATCGTCCACATCGCCGCTTTGGACGAGCTCGACGCCATCGCTGTAACCAACGCCGCCGCGCTCCGGCTCGCGCAGAAATTCTGGCCCGGCCCGCTCACGCTCATTTTACCCAAAAAATCCGTCGTTCCCGCCATCGTCTCCGCGGGCTTGCCGAGCGTGGCCGTGCGTATGCCCGCGCACGCGCTTTTCCGCCGCCTGATCCGACTCAGTGGTCGTCCGCTCGCCGCCCCGAGCGCCAATCCTTTCGGCTACATCAGCCCGACCACCGCCGAACACGTCCGCGCCAGCCTCGGCTCGAAAATCAACTCCATCCTCGACGGCGGCCCCGCCCACATCGGCCTCGAGTCGACGATTCTCGATCTGCGCGATCCCGCTCGCCCTCGGCTTCTGCGGCCCGGCGCGATCTCGCGCGAGGCGCTCGCCGCCGCGCTCGGCCGGCCCGTCGCTTGGCGTCGCCCCAAAGCCGCGGCACCCACTGTGGCCCAAGTCGCGCCCGGTTTGCTTACGCGTCATTACAGCCCGCGGACGCCACTGGTCTTACATTCCCGCCTCACGCCCGCGCTGGTCGCCCAGAGCGGAAGCGACGAAGCTTTTTTGTTTATCGCCAAACCCGCTGGCCGGACGGCTAAAAATATTTTCTGGCTCGATGCTCGTGGGAATCTGCCCGGCGCCGCCCGCCGACTGTTTGCGCAACTGCGCGCGCTCGACGTCGCGGGTTATCGCCGCCTGCACGCCGAATACGCCAACGGCCAAGGTCCGGCCGAGGCCATCAACGATCGCTTGCGCCGCGCCGCCGCCGTTTAACTCGCCAATCTAAATTAACCGCGCGGCGGAGGTTTAGATTTTGCTAGAGGGATTATCGGGCGCGGCGGGATCGATGTAGTAATCCTTGTAAGTCTTATCGTAGTACTGCGCGTAGTAATAACCGGAGACGGCGAGATTGAGGCCATTAAGCACGGCGCCGAAATTAGGCACGTTGGCATCGAGCAATTTCTTGGTGCTGAATTGAGCGGCTTTGCGTCGGACTTTATTAAAGAAAATGGTGAACACCGAACCATCCATCAGCGGCAAGATGATCAAAGCGTCACTCACTGCGGCCAAGGGCGGCGTGTCGATGAAAACGCGATCGTAGCGTTTACGCAGATCGGAAATCATGAGCTCGAAATTTTTGCTATTCAGGATGTGTGTGGGATTTTTCGCGCGACCGCCCGCCGCGATGATATCCAGATTCGGTTGAATGCCGCGCATGAGCACGTCGTCGATGCTCAGGGTGCCTTCGCAGATATCGATCACGCCCTTGAGATTTTCGAGGTGGAAGGATTTATGGATGTTTGGTTTTCGCAGGTCGCAATCGACGATGACCACGCGTTCACCGTGAGCCGCAAACGTGAGCGCGAGATTGGTCACCGTGAACGATTTGCCCTCTCCGGGAATGGTGCTGGTGATGAGGATCGCCTTGGCGTTTTTACTTTCGTCCTTGAGGCGCAGGCTCGAGTGCAGCGTGAGAAACGCTTCCGCGACGAGACGGTCGGCGTTGTTGAGCACGATCTGAGCGCGCTCCGTTTGCTCCATGCGTTTGATTTGAGGAATGATGCCGACCAGCGGAAGGCCGACGACGGACTCGATGTCGAAGGAGCTTTTTACGCGGTCGTCGATGAAGGCGATGAAGAAGGCGAAGGCTAGGCCGAGACCGAGGCCGACGCAGGCGCCGAGGCTGAGATTAAATAGAACGTTGGGTGAAAGCGGCTGGTCGGCGGGGCTGGGTGCCGCGCGATCGACGATGCGGGCGTTCTGCGTCTCGATCGTGCTGGTCATGGTCGTTTCACGAGACCGCGTGATGATGCTCTGGAGAATCTGGTCGTTGATTTTGAAATCGCGCTCTTGGTTCGAGTATTCGACGGCGGCGCGGTCGAGTTCGAGAGACTCGGTTTCTTGCTGGGCGAGGGCGGCGCGTGCTTCTTGGTCGCTGCGCTGGGTGTTGAGGTATTCGGATTCGACCTGCGCGCTGACGGAGGCGATGGCCTTAGCAAGTTCGCGGTCGGCCTGCGCGAGGGAATTCATCGCCTCCTGCATTTTGGGATGTTTCTCACGATAGCGGTCGCTGAGCAGGGCGAGTTGGATTTTTTGCGCGGCACGCTGCTGGGTGAGTTGAGCGATCAGCGGTTGGGTGGCGATGAAGGGTAATTCCGTGAGATCGGTGCCGTTGGCTTTGTGTTCTTTGACTTGGCTCCAGCGGATTTGCGCTTCGTTGAGGCGGGCGGAAGTCTGCGTGACGTAGAGGTTAAGCGCCTTGAGTTTTTCGGTGACGATGTCTTTGCGCTGGTCGAGCGAGACCATGTTGTTTTTTTCCCGGTAATTCTGGAGGTTCACCGCCATAACCTCGACTTTACGCCGTTGTTCGTTGGCGTGGTTTTTGAGCTCCTCCACGGCCTTCATCGATTCGTCGATGCGGACGCGAGTGTTGTAGTTAATGTATTCGTCGGCGAAATAATTGGCGACCTTGGCGGCGATGAAGCGATTAGGATGTTGGTAAAAAATCTGGACGATGAGGGTGAGTCGCTGGGGCACGACCTTGCGGTTACGCGCTAAGATTTCCGCCGGGAGAATCACCTCAGCGCCTTTGGCGTAGGGCTCCATAAATTGGCGGAGTTCATCGCCCGTGAGTCGGTCGGCCACTTTCTGGATGATGGCGGAACTCTCCATGAGTTTGACCTGGGTGTTAAGGTCTTCTGTGGAGCGGATTTCGTTATCGGTGACCGCTTGGATTTGCATCACCATCGGATCACGCCGGAACACCTGCACGGTGGTGCCAGATTGGTATATTTTTTCTTGGCTGAGCGTGTAAACGACGACGGAGGAAAAAATAACCAGCGATACGACGATGATGTACCACATCCGCTCACGCAGAATCA
This sequence comes from uncultured Opitutia bacterium, assembly GCA_903938935.1. GTDB lineage: Bacteria > Verrucomicrobiota > Verrucomicrobiia > Opitutales > Opitutaceae > Tous-C4FEB. Next base: position 334 of record CAJAFD010000417.1, on the reverse strand, counting down.
GCATGTAGTCCTCGAAGCTGCGGCGAGCCGCATTTTCGTGAGCTTTGTAGCCGTAACTATAATTATAGCCGTAGCCGGTGCCGGGTGAACCCTCTTGAGGCGCGCCATAATTACCGTAGCCGTACCCGCTACGGAACGGCGGCTTGGAATTTGGCTTGGAGTTGTAATCCATGAAGTGGTGGCGAGCTCAGAGCACGCGTTCGGGGACGGAGATCACGTCATCTTTAATCAAAACCCAATTTTCCTTAGCCGTTCCTTGGAGAATGTCCTCGGCGTTAATGGTGAAATTCTCGGGTTTTCCGTCCGATGTCACCCGAGTCAATTTGAGGCGTTT
>CAJAFD010000416.1 GCA_903938935.1 uncultured Opitutia bacterium | reverse complement strand
GCCCTCGAGGTTGCACTTCACGAGGTAGCTGAGGAAGCCGTGGAGCTCGACGCCGGTGTGGTTGGGGCCGGTGAGGCAGCCGCCGCGGAGGGCGCAGGTGGGGAGATTAAAATAGCGGCCGTATTCTTGAACCATCACATCGGCGGCGACTTTGCTGGCGCCGAAGAGCGAGTGTTTCGATTGGTCGATGGTAAAGGTTTCGGCGATGCCGTGTTCGTACGCGGGGTCGGCGTAATCCCAGCGCGTGGGGAGTTCTTGGAGCGCGATGCGGTTGGGCGCGTCGCCGTAGACTTTGTTCGTCGACATGTGGACGAAGGGTGACTCGGGCGCGGCTTGGCGAGCGGCTTCGAGGAGGTTGAGCGTGCCGACGGCGTTGGTGTCGAAATCGTCAAAGGGAATGGCGGCGGCGCGGTCGTGCGACGGTTGCGCGGCAGTGTGAACGATGACGGAAGGTTTGACGGCTTTGACGAGGGCGAGGACGCCGGCGCGGTCGCGGATATCGAGCTCGTGGTGGACGAAGCCGGGGAGCTCGGCGGCGAGACGGCTTTGGTTCCAGCGCGTGTCGCCGGAGGGGCCAAAGAAGACGGCGCGTTGGTTATTGTCGACGCCGTGGACGGTGTAGCCGAGTTCGCGCGCGAAATAGACGCAGACTTCGGAGCCGATGAGGCCAGAGGAGCCGGTGACAAGTAGGGTTTTAGCCATGACGAAGGAGAAGCCGTTTTGCGGAAACTGAAAACTCAGAGCGGACCGAAGCGGGCCTTGGCCCAGGCGACGATCCACGTGAGCGGGTCGCGAAACATGCGAATTTTTTTACCCTCTTTGAAGGAGCGAGAGTTGTAGCTGATGGGAATCTCGATGGGCCGGTGGCCGGCGCGGATGAGCTTGATGAGCAGCTCCCAATCAAAGTCGAAGCGGTTGCACTTCAGCGTGAGGCCGTTGAGGGCGTCGCGGCGGAAGACTTTATACATCGTGAACGGGTCTTTCAGCCAGATGCCGAGGGAAATATCGATGAGCAACGTGAACGTCCAATGCGCGGAGTTGAGCAGAAAAGCGTGGAAGGGCTGGTCGTCGAACTTACGCATCGCGAAGCCGTCGCCGGGGCCGTGGCGGGAACCGAGGACGAACGTACGTTCGCCGGAGGCGAGGGGCGCGAGGAGTTTTTCGTAGTCGTTAAGATCGTATTCGAGATCGGCGTCTTGGATGAGGATAAAATTGCCGGTCGCGCGGGCGAGCGCGGCGCGGACGGCGTGGCCCTTGCCGCGAGGTTTATCTTCGAGCAGGAGCGTGACGCGCGGGTGGCTGCGGTAAGTCTCGACGATGGCGCGGGAGCCGTCGGTGGAATTGCTTTCGATGAAAATTAATTCGATCTCCCAGCCGGCGACGGATTTGGCGACGATGGCGTCGAGCGCGGTGCGGAGCGTCGCGGCCTCATTGAAAATGGGGACGATGACAGAGAGCGTGAGAGGTGTGGGCGGGAGAGCAGACACGCGTTGACGGTGGTGGGAGCGAGGGCGGGTTGGCTACCCCTTTTTTTCGGCGCGCCGCACGAGCCAGGCGCTGAGACCCAAGAGACCGAGGCCGAGGGCGGCGAGGTTGAGGGCGAGGGTGAAGCGTTGGGGACGGTAGGTGAACTCGAGATGGTGGAGACCGGCCGTGGGAATGAAGACGCCTTTGAAAGCGTGGTTGAGGCGCAAGTAGTGCACGCGTTTGCCGTTGAGGGTGACGCGGAAATCATGGGGCAGCCAAGCCTCGCTGAGAGCGACGAGGCCGGGCCCGGAAGCCTCGATGTCGAAGGCGGTGGTGTTGGTCGTCAGGCGATAGTTGCGCGCGGGGGTGACGGTGCGCGTAGAAAGCGTCGCGGGAATATCGGTGCGGAGGGCGGGGTCGCCGGCCTGCATGGCGGCGAAGGGGCGGCCGTCGCCGGTGGCGATGAGTTTGGCGAAATCTTTAACCGTGGCGTAGGTGGCTAGGCGGTCAGTGAAAAAGGCGCGCGGCCAGACGGACTCGCTGCGGTAAACGTCGAGGTCGCCATCGAAGAGCTTTGTAAAAAGAGTGGCGAGTGCAGGTTGTCCGCTGTGGTAGTCGAGATAATGGCGGACGTTGAGAAAATCATAGAAAGGGCGAAGCGGTGCGTAGGTGCCGATTTCTTGGTAGATACGCCAATCCCAGATGCGCACAAAGTCGCAGGCTTCGATGAGTTCGCGGTAGTGAGGGTTGATGAGAGCATCGGGGCCGTTGATCCCCTCAAGCCGGTAAGCGTCGTTCCAGCCCGGGAAGAGATTGCCTTGGAAACCGAAGGCCCGCGACGGCTCATTTTTTTGATCGGCGCGGAGGGCGGTAATGGCGGGAGATGCAGCGTTGAAATCGGCGCGAGCGGCGGGAGCGACCACGCGCCCTTCAAAACCCACGCCGGCGTGCCAGCCGTGGCGCCAGAGCATCACAATCATGCATGTGAAGGCAAAAATCAGCGTGGCGGCAGTGGGCCCGCGGGTGAGGATGCGACGTGCGATCAGCATGAAGCCGACCGCGGCGATGAGCAGCACGATGAGACTGCCCCAGACAAACGAGCTGTAGGGCAATGTCTCCGGCCAATGCAGATACGAATACGTGCTGCGTTGGATGGTTTGCCGAAAAGCGATGTAGGGAAAAACGAGGGCAAATAACAGCAAGCTGGCGATACCGAGATCGGCGCGGGCTTCGGGGCGCTTGAGACGCGTCGCGGCTGCAGCGAAGCCGACCCCGGCGAGCACGATGAG
>CAJAFD010000415.1 GCA_903938935.1 uncultured Opitutia bacterium | reverse complement strand
GCCATGGCCGTCCTCAGCGCCATCCTCACCGACGGCAAAAACAGCCGGCTCTACAAAGCGCTCACCGATAAAAATCTCACCACCGGCGTCCAAGCCTTCGCCGGTTTCAACCACGACACGACGATGCACATCATCTTCGCCCCACTCGCGCCCGGCGCGAAACACGACGAGGTCGAAAAAATCGCCGTCGAAGAAATCGAACGCTTGAAAAAAGACGGCGTCACCGCGACCGAGGTCGCCGCCGCTGTCGCCAAGACCCTCGCCGACGCCGCCTTCCAACGCGACGGCTCCTTCGCCATCGCCGGCAACCTCAACGAATGCATCGCCGCTGGTGATTGGGCGTTGTTCTACTCCCTCGAAGAAGCCGCCCAGAAAGTCACCCTCGCCGACGTCCAGCGCGTCGCCAACCGCTACCTCAACATCGACCAGAGCACCACGGGTTGGTTCGTCCCCACGGCCGCCGGCGGTGCCTCCGGCGCCAAACCCACGGCTAAACCCGCCGCCAAGCCCGCCCTCAGCGACGGTCCGTATTACTACCGCACGCCCGGCCTCGACGACGCGGCTCTCGGCGCTCCGCTCGCCCTCGCCGAAACCTCCGCCGCCAGCGCCGCGCCCACCGTTACCTCCGGCGCCAAAATCGCCCCCAACGCCGTCCGCACCAAAATCGCCGGCATGGATGTCATCGCTTACCCCACCGGCGTGAAACAGGTCGTCACGATGAAAGCCTCCTTGCCCGCCGGTGACGCCTTCGCCGCCGACGGCAACCCCGCCATCCCCACCCTCACCGGCATGCTCCTCGACCAAGGCACCACCAAGCAGGACAAATTCGCCATCGCCGAAAAACTCGAATCCGTCGGCGCCACTATTTCCTTCAGCGTGGATACGCAGGTCGCCACCGTGAGCGCCAAGTGCCTCAAGAAAGACGTCCCGCTGGTCATCAGCCTCATCGCCGAACAACTCCGCACCCCCGCGCTCTCTGCCGAGGAATTTGCCAAGGCCAAGAAACAATACGCCGGCAGCCTCAAGCGCTCCCTCGAAAACACCGACTTCCGCGCCGCCGACGCCTTCACCCGCGCCGTCTATCCCATCGGCCACCCCAACCGCCAGACGCCCGCTGATGACATGCTCGCCGCCATCGAATCCGCCAAACTCGAGGATGTCGTCGCCTTCCACAAAAAATATTACGGCCCAGATCACCTCACGCTCGTCGTCGTCGGCGATCTCGACATTCCGCAAATCCAAAAAGAACTCACCTCCGCTTTTGCCGGCTGGACGGGCGGCGCCGCCCTGATTCGTCCCGCCAAGGCCTCGCAGACCGATGCCGCCAAAGACCAAAACGTGTTCATGGCCGACAAGACCAGCGTGAGCGTCGTCCTCGGCCAAGCCAGCGGCCTCAAATACAACGACCCCGATTACCAAGCCCTCCGCGTCGGCACCGCCATCCTCGGCAGCGGCTTCACCGGCCGCCTCATGGCCAACGTCCGCGACAAAGAAGGCCTCACCTACGGCATCGGCTCCAGTCTCGCGCGCGACACATTCAGCGACGGCGACTGGAAGATCACCGCCACCTTTGCCCCCGCGCTCCTCGAAAAAGGCCTCGCCTCCACCCAGCGCCAGTTGAAGAGCTGGTATGAAGCCGGCGCCACCGACACCGAAGTCGAGCGCCGCAAGAGCAACCTCGTCGGCTCCTTCAAAGTCGGCCTCGCCACCACCGACGGTCTCGCCGGCGCCATGCTCAGCGCTGTGCACCGCGGCTACGATCTCACCTGGCTCGACGAATACCCCGGCAAGATCAACGCCCTCACCACCGCCGACGTTAACGCCGCGATCAAAAAACACCTCAAGCCCGAGAACATGATTTTGATCAAAGCCGGCACCGTCCCCGGCGCCCCCGCTAAGTAAGCCAGTTAAAGCCCCATCGGCGGGGCCCAAACACCCCGCCGACCCGCGCCCGAACAGGGCGTTGCGCTGCTCAATGCAGGTTTTGCAACACGTGCAAAATGTGAATCGCCTTGGCGAAGTCGCCGGCGTCGATCGCATGCAACAACGCCTTTTTGAGATCGTGGATCGTATCGACATCGCCGGCCCAATCGGCCGGATTTACGGTGAGATCGGCGTCGGTGTGTCGCGTGTAAAGCGCGGCCGTTTGCCGCAGAGCCGGCATGGCCGGAGCGGGACTGATCATGGCGATATTCATGGTAACAGACCTCCTGTTAAACGTGATAATATCTAGGAGCAGGAACTCAGATGCCGCGGGACGGATTCGGGCTCGTGCTGATAGGGATGTGAGAACTAATTGAGTGAAGGAAAAACGGTGATGAATCCTAGCGAACCGTACTTCGCCGAGCAGAACCTGAAGCAGGCCCGGCTAAAACGAAGAGAGCGGTATCATCCCGGAAGGAGCGAGGCGGCGGATGAAATTCCGCCGGGTGGTTTTGAGTTTTTTAGCATCCCGCACCTTACCGCCTAAGCCGCGGACGTGCGCCGCATCGTTTGGCCAAAAGGCCTCATCCTTTGCCCCCGCGCCAGGCCGTTAATCCTTCGAAATCACCCTGACGCACCCAGTGTGGATTCAAAGAAGAGCTGAAAGGATGAAGAAAAAAACCCGTTGGACTCAGGTAAAAACGCGTGGGGAAGAGGAGAAAACACGTTGGAAAGAGGAAAAAACGTGTTTCCAAGACTTCCCCACGCATCGCCAAGTCTTCCCAACACGTCGCCAAGTCTTCCCGACGCGTTGGAGAAACATAAAAACGTGTTTTTATCAGTCTAAAACCCGCGCGGAGTAGTTTCCGGCGTGCGGGATTAAAGGAGGAAGGCGTTTGCCCATGTCCCCGATTCGTTTTCTTAGTTTCAGGGTCTCATCTTGGCGGGAAATGGGGGGTAGTTTTCTGGGCAACATCAGCGAAATTTTTCTGCACCGGAGATTTGTCGTCGGGCGATTTCCTCTCAACCTCTGGGCCATGGATTCTCCTCTTTCTGCTTCGGCGCCAGCGCCGGTTGTCCTCATCGGCGGTGTCACCGGCGGCATCGGCTCCGCTCTCGCCCGCCGGCTCGCCGCGGCTGGCGTCTCGGTCGCCGGTTATGCGCGCGACGCCGGCAAACTCGCCGCCCTCCAAGCCGAATTGCCCGGCCTGCTCACCCTCACCGCCGAGGCCACCCAGCCCGCCGAGGTCGAGGCCGCCGTCGCCGCCACCGTCGCGCATTTCGGTCGGCTCGATGGCTACGTGCACGCCGTGGGTTCGATTTTGATCAAAGCCGCCCACCAGACGCGCCCGGAGGAGTGGCTGCGCGTCCTCGATCTCAACCTCAACTCCGCCTTTTACGGTCTAAGGGCCGCACTCGGGCCGATGCAGACGCAAAACCACGGGAGCATCGTCTTTATAAGCTCAGTCGCCGCGCAAGCTGGCTTGCCCGCGCATGAAGCCATCGCCGCCGCCAAGGCCGGGATCGACGGTCTCGTGCGCTCCGCCGCCGCCAGCTACGCGCCACGCAACATCCGCATCAACGCCGTCGCGCCGGGCCTCGTCGATACGCCGCTCGCCGCGCCGCTGCTCGCCAGCGAAGCAGCGCGGACGTTTTCCGAAAAGATGCACCCGCTCGGGCGCATCGGCCGGCCCGAGCAGATCGCCAGCCTCATCGCTTGGTTGCTCACGCCCGATGCGGATTGGGTCACCGGCCAGATCTATTCGATCGACGGCGGCCTCGCGCATCTGCGCCCCCGGCCCAAGGTCTGAGCGTAGCGCTCATTTTTTTAGTGATCTTAAACAACCTCCGCTGGACTCGGCGGGGGTCTTGGTTCAACGTCGGTGATACCCCACCGCGTCACATCTCACAGCGCCCCCATGTCCTCCAACGTGAATCCCGCCTCCGCCCAACCCCTCGCCAGCCTCGACGAGTGGGAAGATTTTCTAAAAGACAAATACCCCGAGCCCGCGCCGGCCCCCGCGCGCAGCAAGCCCGCCGTCGGCGTCGCGCCCGATAAGCAGAAGGAAGAATTCCGCGTCTACGAAGCCGAAGCGCGGCCCACGGTGCGCGAGTTTTACCGGCTCAACCACACGCACCAGACGCACGACTTCGCCGTCGCCAAGCGCCGCGAATATCTCGGTCTCAACCGCATGACCATGGGCATCTGGGAAGCCATGGAATACCTGAACCAGCTCGTGGACGATTCCGATCCCGACACCGATCTTTCGCAGCTCCAGCATCTGCTCCAAACCGCCGAGGCCATGCGCCGCGACGGCCAACCGCGCTGGATGATCCTCACCGGCCTCATCCATGACCTCGGCAAGATTCTCTGCCTCTGGGGCGAGCCGCAATGGGCGGTCGTGGGCGATACGTTTGCGACGGGGTGCGCGTTCTCCGACAAAAATGTTTTCCCGCAGTTTTTCGCCGCCAACCCCGACAGCCAGATCGCGCGTTTCCAGACGGCCAACGGCATCTACGAACCCGGCTGCGGCCTGGATAAAGTCGTCCTCTCGTGGGGCCACGACGAATACATCTATCACGTCGCGAAAGACTACCTGCCCGCCGAGGGCCTCGCGATGCTGCGCTACCATAGTTTTTATCCGTGGCACCGCGAAGGCGCGTATGACCAATTCTGCACGCCCGCCGATCGCGCGCTGATGCCGTGGGTTTTGAAATTCAACACCTACGACCTCTACACCAAGAGCCACGAGGCGCCCGACGTGAAGGCGTTGAAACCTTATTACGAGGAACTCATCCGCGAGTTCTTCCCCGAGAAGGTGCGTTGGTGATGCGCACCGGCGCGACGGCGCGCCAACGGGACGGCGCGGGAGTTGTCGTCCCGTTTGAGCTTTAAAGATCCGATCCGCGAGATCTTGGCGCAGGATGGAAAAGCGTCCAACGTCTTAAAATGCACCTCGATTTCGCCACGCTCAAACGGCCCGAAGCTTACGCGTGGATGACGACCACGATTCTGCCGCGGCCCATCGCTTGGGTCGCGACGCTTTCCACCGACGGGAAAACCAACCTCGCGCCGTTTTCGTTTTTCCAAGCCATCACGGCGAATCCACCCACGTTGATGTTTGTGCCCGTCAACCAGCGCGACGGCTCGCCGAAGGACACGTTGCGCAATCTCGAGGCCACGCGGGAATTTGTGGTGAACGTCGTGCCCTACGCGCTCGCCGAATCGATGAACGCCTGCGCCGCGCTCTTGCCGCACGGCGAGAGTGAGTTTGAAGCGTTTGGCATCGCGGCCGCGCCGAGCACGCACGTGCGCCCGCCGCGCGTGGCGGCCTCGCCGGTGGCATTCGAATGCGCGTTGCACAGCGTCGTGCACATCGGTGAAGGCGCGGGTGCGGCCAATGTCGTTTTTGGGCGCATCCTCGGGATGCACGTGGACGACGCGGTGCTCGGCGCGGATGGTCTGCCCGACGCGGCGAAACTGGATCTCGTGGGCCGTCTCGGACGCGAGGATTACGCGCGCACGACGGAACGTTTTACGATCAAGCGGCCCGATCGTTGAGCGGGCGAGCGCGCGACGCGGACGCGGGCCTCAGCGCAGCCAGAGGACGGGCTGGCGCACGGGCAAGTTGCGGCGCACTTCTTCGATCGTGGGATCGGCGTCGAGTTTTTGCCAGAGCGCGACCCAATCGGCGCGGCCGGCGGCCAACGCACCGAAGATCAACGCGGGTTGGCGCACGGGCCAGTTGTCCCAATACATGACATCGGGCTTGATCGGCTCGGGCGTGGTGCCGGCAGCGGCGTTGGCGGGGACGGGCTTGCGCGCGGTTTGGAGCCAGGCGTTTTTATCGGCGAGAAAGGGCGCGAGGAAGGCGACGCCGCGCACGAGGCTGCGACCGTCGGCGAGTTGGAAATTCATGAGATCGTCGCCGGGCGTCGAGAGCACGACGGCGATGGCGGTCATGACGTCGAGGTTGAAAATGGAGTAGCCGTAGGGCTTGGTGCGGGCGAGTTCTTGCGGGAAACTCCCGTCGACGGCCATCTGGTTGGGGAGGTGGCTGGTGACGAGGCGTTGGCGGCAGGTGGCGAGGACGGCGGTGTCGCCCACGAGCCGCGCGAAACACGCGGCTTGGAGCGTCCAGCACGTGCCGTGGTTGTTCTTGGCGTTACTCTCGTCGACGCCGTACGGGTGCGTGCGAATCCAGGAAAGGTACTCGCGAAACCAGCCGGTGATGGCGGCGTCGGCGGCGGGCGTGAGGGCTTGGGAGCCGCGGAGGGCTTCGACGCCGAGGGCGACTTCGGCGAGGTGCACGGTGTCGATGACGCCGATGCTGCGACCGGTGCTGCGGCCTTTAATCGCCTGCGAGTAGAGGAGGTTGGGATTCATCTTCGTGGCCGGATCGACGAACCACGCTTGCAGGTGGCGCACGGCGGCGGCGGCGTAGCGTTCCTCGTGGGTGACTTTGTAGGCGGCGCTGAGGATGCCGAAGTCGCGCGCAAAACTCAGGAGCAACTGGCGGTGCGCGACGAAGTTGTCGGGGTTGGTGAGACCGTCGCGCTGGATGTAGGGCGCGTCGGGATTTTTGGGATCTGGCCACCAATAATCGCCTTCGGACGAAAAGTCGTGGAGGCCGCCGGCGCTGCGGGGGTTGCGCGCGGTGACGAGGGTCTTGGGCTCGACGCGGACGGAAACTTCAGCGGCGATTACGAGCCGCGGGCGCTCGGCGGTGGCGAGGTCAAACTGGGGCAAAGCAAGGAGGGCGAGGAAGGCGAGCATGGGGATAGGGTAAAACGTGGCAGCGTGCGACAGACCGCGCCCGGGGCAAGCGCGAGCGGGTTGCTATCGTTAAGCACCCGCGCAGTTCAGAGCCGGTGGAGCACGGGGCGACCGGCCTCGACGAGGTAAGAGGCTCGGGTCGTCACGGGCGCACCGGGTCGAATGACGTAGGGCACGGTGCGGTAGTTGGTGCGCCAGGCTTTAGGCGTAAGTTCGCAGTGCACGTAGCCGCGTTCGCCGTTGAAAAACTTGAGGAACGGATTCTCGCTCAGCAGGTGTTCGTAAGCCTTCGGCGATGCGGCGCCGTCTCCACCGGAGCTGATCGAGGTGCCGACAAACTCGGTGCCCACGGGCATAGAATCGAGTTGGTCGAAATCGGCGATGAGTTCGTTGGCCCAGTTCGAGTGAATATCACCCGTGATCACGACCGGGTTTTTGATGCGCTTTTCGTGGAAATGCCGCAGCACACGGCGGCGCTCAAATTCGTAGCCTGGCCATTGATCCATGCTGTATTTAATTTCGGGCCCAGCGGTCTTATCCACGCGGGCCATCATCACCTGTTGTGCGAGCACGTTCCACTGAGCAGGGGAGCGTTCAAGGCCGTTAAAAAGCCAGTCGCGCTGGCGCGCGCCCATGAGTGTGCCCTTGGGATCAAGCAGCACCGGCGTTGGGGCTTTGTTACCATCACCGAGGGGCTGGGGCGTGCGATATTGCCTCGTGTCGAGGACATGAAATTGCGCGAGTCGACCAAAGCTGAGGCCACGGTAGAGCAGCATATCTGGACCGGTCGGCAACGCCGAGCGCCGGAGCGGCATGTGCTCAAAATAGGCCTGATAGGCGGCAGCGCGGCGCAGCAGAAATTCGGCCCGTTTGACCGGTTTCGCGGGGTGGTCGGCGGCGTAGTTGTTAGCGACTTCGTGATCATCCCAAGTCATGATCCACGGCGCCATCGCGTGGGCGGCCTGCAGGTGCGGATCGGTTTTATAGAGCGCGTAGCGGAGCCGATAGTCATCGAGCGCCAAACACTCGAGTCCCAGGTGGCGGCGCACCCGGTCGGCTACGCCAGGGCCCTCGTAGATGTAGTCACCTAGGTGGACCACGAGATCGACGTCCTCCTGGGCTAGGTGTTGATAGGCGGTGTAGTGGCCGGTCTCGTAGTGTTGGCAGGAGACAAACGCGAAACGCAGCCGCTCTGGCAACGCGTCCGGCGGCGGCGCGGTCCGCGTGCGACCCTTGGGACTGACTTCAGCGCCGACCTTAAATTGATACCAATACCAGCGGTCCGGGCGCAGACCCGTGACCTCGACGTGCACCGCGTGCGACCAATCGGCCCGGGCGGTCGCCGTGCCGGACTGCACGACGCGCGACATTCCCTCATCGTCAGCAATCTGCCACGAGACCTCCACCGGCTCAGCCCCCATGCCGCCACCCACTTCGAGCGGGCGCGGGGCCAGACGCGTCCAGAGCACCACGCCATCGGGCAACGGGTCGCCTGAGGCCACCCCCAACGAAAAAGGATAACCGGCAAACGCGGCCTTCGTCGCCACCGCACCCCGAGCCCGCGTGGACAGCAGAGCCGCGGCAGCAAACGATGCTCCGCCCGCCAAAAACGACCGACGGCTAAGTTGTTGCGCACCGGGCAAGGGGTAAAGTGGAGGGATCATATTGGCGTATAAAAGTGATGCCCGATGACAAAAACCTACTGGGCTCCAAACTCGACTGCATTCCCGCGTCTTTTGGAAACAATTTAGTGACGGCTTTACCGCTGGCTTAGGTTGTCACAGAGCGGATTTTCAGTCGATGCGCTTTCCCGCTTGCCGCGCGTTTCGGCGCGCTCAACCCTCGCCGAAATCTACGCTCATGCCCAAACGCCCTGATCTGAAATCCATCCTCATCATTGGTGCCGGTCCGATCGTCATCGGTCAGGCTTGCGAGTTCGACTACTCTGGCACCCAGGCCTGCAAAGCCCTGCGCGAAGAAGGCTACCGCGTCATCCTCGTGAACTCCAATCCGGCCACGATCATGACCGATCCGGAGTTCGCCGATGTCACTTACATCGAGCCGCTCAATCTCGAGATGCTTGAGAAGATCATCGCCGCCGAACGCCCGTCCGCGCTCCTCCCCACCCTCGGTGGCCAGACCGCGCTCAATCTCTCCATGGAGCTCAACAAGGCCGGCATCCTCGCCAAATACGGCGTGGAAATGATCGGTGCCAAGCCCGACGCCATCAACAAAGGCGAAGACCGCGAGCTCTTCAAACAATGCATGATCAAGATCGGCCTCGATGTCGCGAAATCGCGCACCGTGAAGTCGATGGCCGAGGCCCGCGAAGCGGCCGAGATGCTCGGCGCGTACCCGTTGATCATCCGTCCTTCATTTACCCTCGGCGGCAGTGGCGGCGGTATCGCTTACAACAAGGAAGAATTTGAAGGTATCTGCGCCAACGGACTCGATCTCTCGCCCGTCCACGAGGTGCTCGTCGAAGAATGTCTACTCGGCTGGAAAGAGTACGAGATGGAGGTCATGCGCGACCATAAGGACCAATGCGTGGTCATCTGTTCCATCGAGAATTTCGACCCGATGGGCGTCCACACGGGCGACTCGATCACCGTCGCCCCAGCGATGACCCACACCGACAAAGAATATCAAGTGATGCGCGACGCCTCGTTCGCCGTCATCCGCGAGATCGGCGTCGAGACCGGCGGTTCCACCATCCAGTTCTCCGTCGATCCCGT
>CAJAFD010000414.1 GCA_903938935.1 uncultured Opitutia bacterium | reverse complement strand
CCTCGAACCTAAAAATTGGGCCCAAGCCGAACTCCTCGCCCTCAAGCCCGACGACATTGCTCACATCGAAATGTCCTTTTCCGGCGACGAACGCATCACGTTTAAGCGCGCCAAAAAAGAAGATCCTTGGACCGCCTCCGCCACTCCTGCTGGGCAAAAGTTAAAACCCGACGCCCTCACCTCGACCCTCAACACCCTCACCAGCCTCCGCTTCACCGAGACCACCGACCTCGCCGACGCCAACGCGCTCGCCGCCAAGCCCCACGCGCGCAGTTTCCAAATCGAAACCTTCGATAAAAAAATCCTAAAAATTTCCCTCGGCCGTAAGCCCGAGGAAAAGAAAATCAAGCCCCCCGTCGCCGACGCCAAGACGGGGCTCGCTGCTCTCGGTTCAGCGACGGAGCTGGCCCAAAAATCCGCTACTGGAACTCCTGTCGAACCCGCCAAACCACCGGCACCCGATTTCGAAACGATCCCCGCCGGCCCGGTCTTCGTCACCCTCAGCCACAGCGAATCATCCGCCCCCATCAACACCCTCATGGCCAAGCGCGCCTTCCAGATCGCCGAATATTCGTTCACCAGCCTCCCGCAAAAAACCGCCGATCTGTTTGAAGCCGCCCCACCAACGCCTTCCGCCGTCAAACCCTAGCCAAAAAACTCGATCCTTTACACGTATCAACACTTGCCTATGTGTTGATACGTTATGTCAAACGAGCCCAAGAGCCCCGCGCAAGCCTCCGTCCCTGCCGCATCGGCGGATCGCCCGATTTCCGAGCTGTTCGCTCTTGGCCGGCCGTTGCGCTCTCTGGAGTTTTTCCCGCCTAAAGACGACGCGGGCGTCGAAGCGCTCCGCGCCACCGCCACCGCGCTCAAGCGCATGAACCCCGACTTCGTGTCGGTCACCTACGGCGCCGGCGGCACGACCCGCGACCGCACCGCGCAAGTCTGCGATTTTCTTAAACGCGATTTCGGCTTCACCGTCATGCCGCACCTCACGTGCGTCGGCCACTCGCGCGAAGAACTTTCCACGGTAGCCGACCGCATTCACGCCAGCGGCTTCCGCAACATCATGACGCTCCGCGGCGATCCGCCCAAGGGCGAAACCTCGTTCACGCCTTATAAAGACGGCCTCCGCTACGCCAGTGACCTCGTCGAACTCCTTAAATCGCGGCACAGCGATTTCTGTCTCGGCGTCGGCGGTTATCCCGAGAAACACCCCGAAGCCCCCTCGCTCGAAATCGACCTCGCCCACCTCAAGCGCAAAGTCGACGCCGGCGCCGCCTTCATCACGACGCAGCTGTTTTTCGACAACTCTATCTACTACCGCTTCGTCGAAAAATGCCGCGCCGCCGGGATCAACGTTCCGATCGTTCCCGGTATCATGCCCGTGCTCTCGCTGAAACAAATCCAGCGTTTCACCGCGATGTGCGGCACCACCTTGCCGCAGAAACTCATCACCCGCCTCGAAGTCGCCGCCGAAAACACTGATGTCGTTGAAACGATCGGCATCGACTGGGCGCTCACCCAGATCCGCGACCTCCTCGCCCAAGGCGCCCCCGGCTACCACCTCTACATCCTCAATCGCGCCAAAGGCGCCCTCGCCCTCACCGCCGGCCTCGCCGCGTAAGTTTTAAGGCTGGCGCAAGTCATTCGCAGGGTTCAATCAACCTGCGATGAATAACTATCGCATATTTCGTGCGCTTTTAGGCTGGCTGGTCACGGTCAGCCTTTTTTCCGCCCCACGCATCCCCGTCGAGGATTTCGCCCGCGAGCCCGCGGCCTCTCGCGCTCAACTCTCACCCGACGGCCAACGCCTCGCATTCATTCGCCAACACGACGAGATCAACAAACTCCACGTCACCGTTCTCGATTCAAAAGAAATCTCCCGCCTCAATCTCGGAAGCGCCACTCTCGCCAACGGGGCCGAGAGAGAACTCGGTGATTATAGCTGGATCAGCAACCAACGCCTAATCATCACGACCGTCATCTGGGATAATTTGTTTGGTGTCCTCGCCACCAATTGGGACGGCACCCAATCCGCCGCCATCAGCGGCATGGAAGACGGCCGCGTTTCACTCCAAGACAGCAAACTCTGGAGCCGCGAAGTCATCCACCGCTTCAATGATCCAGGCCAACACGTCCTCATGCTCGACCGCCGCGAAGACGGCTACGGCAACAGCGCCCGGCCCGATGTGCTAAAAATGGACACCACCGACGGCACCTGGACCGTCGCCGTGAAAAACCCCGGCAAAGTCAGCCACTGGAGCACCGACAGCGATGGCGTAGTGCGTTTGGGCATACAAACCAGCGGCGAAAAAACCGGCGCCCTTTACCGCGAAAACGAAAAAGCCCCTTGGCGCACCGTGCTCAAACTCGAAAAACGCCCCGATGGTTTCAGCCCCATCGGCTTCGAACCGGCCAGCGAGCGCATCTTGCTCAAAACTCAGACCGCGCAAAAACGCGGGACCATCGCTCCGCTCGACCCCAACACGGGCGTGATCGGTGAACCGCTCCTCGCCGATCCCGAATACGATATTTTACCCGAGCGCTTCATCCCCAGCCTCGACGGACAACTCCTCGCCGCCCCGATTTTCTCGCGCAAAAAAGACAAGCTCCTCGGCGTGCGTTACGTCACCGATGCTCCACGCGTCACCTGGTTCGATCCCGCTTATAGCCGTTACCAAGCCTCGGTCGACCGCGCGCTGCCCAACACCGTCAATCTGCTCGTCGATACTTCCCTCGACGGCAAACGCCTGCTCTGGTTCGGCTTCTCCGATCAAAACCCCGGCGGCTACTACCTCGCCGACCTCGAAAAACGCACCTTCAAACCCGTGCTCTCGCGCATGAGTTGGATCAAACCCGAGCAGATGGCGCCGATGCTCGCGATCACCTACAAAGCCCGCGACGGCCTCCTGATCCACGGCTTCCTCACCGTGCCCGTCGGCCACAAACCCGAAAAACTCCCGCTCGTCGTCATGCCCCACGGCGGCCCGTGGGTGCGCGACATCTGGGGCTTCGACCCGCTCGTGCAAATGATCGCCAACCGCGGCTACGCCGTTCTCCAGATGAACTACCGCGGCTCGAGCGGCTACGGCCAAGAATTTTTCGAAAAAGCCCAACGCCAAATCGGCCTCCAAATCCAAGACGACATCGAGGACGCCACTCGCTGGGCCATCGCCGCCGGCGTCGCCGACCCCAAACGCATCGCCATCATGGGCGCGAGCTACGGCGGTTATTCCGCCCTGTTTGCAGTCGGGCATAATCCGGAACTTTACCGCTGCGGCATCTCCATCGCCGGCGTGACCGACTGGCTTGGTCTCTACGCTGACACCGATGTCGCCGAATCTCAGGCCGCCCGCCGCTACTGGACCGAACAAATCGGCGACATCTCCCAAGAAAAAGACCTCCTCAAATCCATCTCGCCCCTCAACTTTGCTGCAAACATCACCGCGCCCACGCTCATCATTCACGGCAAAGAAGACCGCCGCGTACCCGTAAACCAAGCCCGCCGCATGATCGCCGCCCTCGAAAAAAACGGGCGCAAACCCGAAAGCCTGATTCTCTCTGACGTCGGCCATAATTACGGGCGCGAAAAACCCCGCACCGAGATTTTCAAACGCATCGCCGCCTTTCTAGAAAAAAATCTCGGCCCCGGCGTCGATTAACCGCCGGCCATCACGGCGCGGAAGCCGGCTTCAGTCAAAATGCGCGCGATCGTTTCCCGTTGATCGCCCTGAATCTCGATGCGGCCTTCTTTGACGGTGCCGCCGCAACCGCACGCACCGCGCATTTTTTTGCAGAGCTGTTCTTTTTCGGGCAGCCCGATGCCGATGAAACCGTCGACCACGGTGACGGTCTTGCCGCCGCGTCCGCCGGTCTCGCGTCGCACATCGACACGACCGCGATTTTTCTCGGGCTTACTCGGGGTTGCAGGCGTCGCCGCACCGACTGCGACGGTTCGCACCGGCGCATTCGGCAAACCGGCACCACTCAGCGCCGCAAAGGGATTTTGCGCCAAAGACCCGCCGCCGTCGGTCGCTACTTTATCACCGCGGGCCATGATTAAACCCCCGCCTTTCGCGCCGCTCGTCCGCCACACGCGCCGACGGGGATATCGGTCTCGCCGCCCAAGAACATCAGGGCTTTCGCGTAGCTCCGATTCTCCAAAAAATGCACCAACTGCGGATGCAGCGCGAGCCGACCTTGGGCCAGAAAATCATCCAAACGCGCCATTTCCTCAGCCACCGATTGCCCGTTTCCGGCCTTAATCGCGGCCAGTAGCGCGACGATCGCGGCTTTGATTTGAATTTCCATGATGTTTTAAAAGTTATAGTTACGAAATTTCTACCCTGCGTCGACGCCCATGCTCTTAGATGGGTTACTAATCCGTCTGCTACCTACCTTAAGCGGGATTGCAATCCCTCAAACCCACCCCCCACGCGCTTGTCTAGCCGATCGAGGCCTGCTTTGGTTAAACCCTATCTCTTATTGGCGAGATCGCGCGCGCCGGTTCAACTCCAGCACGCTGTGCTCAAGTCATTTTAAAACCCAAACTCTTCTTCCATGAATTCCATGTCCGTCCCGACCCACGCCAACGCCGCCGTGATCGAGCAAATGTATCAAGCCTGGCTCGACCAACCCGATTCGGTCGACCCCACCTGGCGCGCCTTCTTCCAAGGTTTCAGCCTCGGCAACAACAACGGCACCCTCTCCTCCGCTCTCGCCGGTCCCACCGACGCCGCCGCCAACGTCAACATCATCGACAGCCTCAAGCAGGCCCGCGTCCACTACCTCATCAACGCCTACCGCTCGATCGGCCACCTCCAAGCGCACCTCGATCCGCTCAGCGCCGCGCCCACTCCGCTCGCCAAACTTTCCCTCAATCAATTTAACCTCTCCGACGCCGATCTCGACACCTCGTTTGACACAGGCACGTATCTCAACGGCGGCCAGATGAAGCTGCGCGATATCGTTGCCTCGCTCCAACAAACCTACTGCGGCCACGTCGGCGTCGAATACGCGCACATCCAAGACACCGATTGCCGCCGTTGGCTGCAGGATCGGATCGAGTCCACGCGCCTCCAACCGAAATTTACCCAACCCCAAAAAGTCCGCATCCTGCGCCGCGTCCACAAGGCCGAGTTGTTCGAGCGTTTCCTCCACACCAAGTACGTCGGCCAAAAACGTTTCTCGCTCGAAGGCGGCGAGACGATCATCGCCGCGCTCGATGCGATCATCGACCACAGCCCGGATGTGGGCGTCGAAGAAATCGTCATGGGCATGGCCCACCGCGGTCGTCTCAACGTGCTCTGCTCGGTCATGCGCAAATCGTTCGACCAACTCTTCGAACAATTTTCCGAAAATTACCTGCCCGACACGGTCGCCGGCGATGGCGACGTGAAATACCACCTCGGCTACGAGTCCATCCTGACGACGACTTCCGGCGCCAAGGTCGAAGTCCGCCTCGCCGCCAATCCTTCCCACCTCGAGATCGTAAATCCCGTCGTCGAGGGCAAAGCCCGCGCCCGCCAACGCATCCGCGGCGACACCGAGACGCGCACCAAAGTCCTCCCGTTGCTCATCCACGGTGACGCTGCAGTCGCCGGCCAAGGCGTCGTCGCCGAGACGCTCAATTTCTCCCAACTCCCCGGTTATCGCACCGGCGGCACGCTGCATTTCGTCATCAACAACCAGATCGGTTTCACCACCGACCCGCGCGATTCCCGCTCGACGCGATACTGCACCGACATCGCCAAGATGATCGAGGCCCCGATTTTCCACGTCAACGGCGACGACCCCGAAGCCGTCTGCATGGTCTCACAACTCGCCCTCGAGTTCCGTGAACAATTCCACCGCGACGTGTTCATCGACATGT
>CAJAFD010000413.1 GCA_903938935.1 uncultured Opitutia bacterium | reverse complement strand
GGCGTGCATCGTCGTCTGCCGCAGGTAACGCAGCCGCGGCTCCGTCGCCTCGGGCAACGCGAGTTCGTGGAAAAAGTTCACGAAATCTCCGAAAAGTTTCAGTTGATCGATCGTCTGCCCCGAGGCGCAGGCGCGCAGTTCGGGCGGACGATCCGCGGTGATCACGATCAGCGGCACCGCCGATTCGCGGGCCTCAATCAACGCCGGCAAGTAGTTCGCCCCCGCCGTGCCGCTCGTGCAGAGCAACACCACGGGTTCACCTTGTTGCTTCGCGAGGCCCAGCGCAAAAAACGCCGCGGAGCGTTCATCGAGTACCGGAATGGCTTCGATGCCCGCGTGCTGCGCGAGCGCGATCGTGAGCGGAGTCGAGCGCGAGCCCGGCGAAATAACCGCGCGCCGCACGCCGCAGCGCGAGAGCGTCTCGACGCAGACGCTGGCCCAGAGAGTGTTGAGATTACGGGAGTCGATATCGATGGAGTGCATTAGGTGCGCAGGGCTTCGAGCATAGCCTTAAATTTAAGTTCCGTTTCGGCAAATTCCTTCTCGGGCATCGATCCCGCCACGATCCCGGCTCCCGCGTACACGCGTGCCGTCGCGCCGTCCACGAGCGCCGAGCGCAAGCCCACGAAAAACTCCCCGCCGCCCCGCGCGTTGACCCAGCCCAGAGCGCCAGCGTAAAGCCCACGCGGAAAACCTTCGAGCCCGCGAATACCCGCCACCGCCGCAGCCAAAGGCGCTCCGCCGACCGCCGGCGTCGGATGCAAGGCCGCGAGCGCCGCGAGCAAACGCACGTTTTCCGGCAACGCCGCGCGCACCGGCGTGTGCAGGTGTTGGACATTCGCCAAGCGCCGCAGCCCGGGCTGCGCCTCAAACTCCGGCTGCAAACCCAACTGCGCGAGTCGCCCACTGATCGCCGCCACGACGAGCTCGTGTTCGCGCCGGTCTTTCTCGCTGCGCAACAGCGTCGTCGCGAGCGCCGCGTCTTCGCTCGCGCCCGCGCCACGTCGGATCGAGCCCGCCAACGCTTCGGTTTCGAGCACGCCCTTGCTGACGCGCACGAGGCGCTCCGGACTCGCGCCGATGAAGCTCTGCCCGCGCCCATTCGCCATCGAGAACGCGTAACACTCCGGAAAGCGCTGCCGCAGCCCGTTCAACACGCGCAACGGATGCAGCGGTTGATCCGCCGTCAGATCCTGCGCGCGCGCCAACACAATCTTTTCAAATTCTCCGGCTCCGATCCGCACCACCGCCTGCGCGACCGCAGCGCGATAATCGCCCGCCTCAGTGGAACGAAACACCGGCAAGACAGCGCCGTGCGTTTCAGCCGGTGCTTTTTCGCCGTACTCAAAATTCACAAACTTCGCATGCGCGCGCCACACGCGCTCCGTAAGCGCTGCCAAATCCGCGTCAGGCGCCACGGCGAGATTCGCCACCGCCGTCGTGATCGACCCGGCTCGCGCGACCTGCCAGCGCGGCACAAATACCCGCGCCGCCGGAAACGGTTCGCCGGCTTCCACGTCGTCGTTGAACGCAAAACTCGTAAAGAAATGCGGTCCGCCAAACGGCGCGTTCACATCGCCCACGGCGATCGTGTGCTCGAGCGTGTCATCGATCCAGCGTTGCACCGCCGCAAAGCGATCGCGTCCGTGCGCCTCAAAAGCGACCGCCGTCTCCGCGCCCGCGATCGCGCTACCAATATCCGGCCGCTCCGCGTAAAAATGCGGCTCGCCGGGCTCGAAGATCGACTCAAGTACGGCGAGCGGATCGAGCGCATCGACCGCGAGCGAAATGCTCACGAGTTTCGCCCGCCCCGCGCGGATCGCCGCCGCGCGCGCTTGATCCAGAAACGCTCGCAGGGCGTCCGGATTCGCATTCGCGGCGGGGTTGATCGGCAGAATCGTCATGCGGCGCGGAAACAAAAACGGCGGCGCGCGAATTATTTTTTCGGCGCAACAGGCGGCTTTTCCGGCGGCGCGGGCCGCGGGAAGAGCACGAGCGATTCAGCGACCTTGGACCCCGTGAGGCGAGCGCCCCAGACGAGCTCCTCGCTCCACGTCGCACCCGGCGTGTAACCGAGCACGGCGTTGATTTTCGCCACGGCGCCCGGCATCACCGCCGTCAAGAGCGCGTTCCCCAGACGCAAGGCCTCGGCCATCGTCGCGATCGACGTGCGGAGCAGCGCGAGATCATGGGCCTCCACGGATTTGCCGAGTTTCCACGGCGCCCGTTTCTCGATGTAGGCGTTGGTCGCAGTGATGAAGAACATCGTCTTCTCCAACGCGGCGTGAAATTGAAAGCCTTCGCACAACGGCAGCACTTCGGCGCGGGTCGTTTCCCAGAGCGTGTGCAACTCACGCTCGGCGTCCTCGACCACTTCCGCCGCGGGCACGATGCCAGAGGCAAACCGGTTGGTCATGTTGAGCGTGCGATTGACGAGATTGCCGAAATTATTCGCGAGCTCGCTGTTGTAGCGCACGAGAAATTGCTCGCGCGTGAAATCGCTGTCTTGGCCGACGTTCATCTCGCGAATCAGAAAATACCGAAACGCATCGGCCCCGAACTCCGTCACCAGATCGAGCGGGTTGAGGGCGTTGCCCGTGCTCTTGGACATCTTGGCGCCAGCCGTCATCCACCAACCGTGCGCGATGATACCGCCCGGCAGCGGAATGCCCGCGGCCTTCAACATAATCGGCCAATACACCGCGTGCGGCGGCAAGAGAATGTCTTTGCCGATCACGTGGTACGCCGCCGGCCACACGCCGGGCTTGTCGGCCACAGCCGAGTAATAATTCAACAATGCGTCGAACCACACGTACGTCACATAGCCGTCGTCAAAGGGCAGCGAAATCCCCCACTCCAGCCGCTCGCGCGGTCGCGAGATGCAAAGATCGTTGAGCGGTTCTTTCAGAAATTCCAGCACCTGCTTCTGCCGGTAACGCGGGAAAATAAAATCTTCGTTTTTCGTCAGAAACTCCACAAGCCAGTCCTGATACTGCTTCAACTTAAAGAAGTAGTTGGACTCCACGATCTCGGTAACTTCACCGAAAATTTCCGGCCATTCACCGTCGGGCAGACGATCTTTTTCCTGCAAAAACTGCTCCTGGCGCGTCGAGTAAAAGCCTTTGTACTCCGCCTTGTAGATTTCGCCCTTGTCGAAGAGTTGCTGGAGCACCTGACGTACGACTTTCTTGTGCCGCTCCTCGGTGGTGCGGATAAAATCGTCGTTGGAGATATTGAGCTTGGGCAGAAGAGCGCGGAATTCGGCGCTGACCTCGTCGGCAAACTGTTGCGGCGCGATGCCTTTTTTCTTGGCGCTCTGCTGGACCTTTTGGCCGTGTTCATCGACGCCGGTGAGAAAATGTACGCGGTCGCCCATCTGGCGGCGGAAGCGCGCGATCACGTCCGTGAGCACCTTTTCGTAGGCGTGCCCCAGGTGGGGCGAACCGTTCACGTAATCAATCGCGGTGGTAATATAAAACGACTTCATCGATGAGCCCTCCAACAGAAACCAGCCTGCGCCTAATGTCGAAAGTTTTGACGCCCGCTTTTTTTGGCCCGCGATAGCGTTTTAACGCACCGGCGCACCCGCACGCACCCAATCCGCCAGCAGCGCCCAAGCTCGGGCGCGGTGGCTCAAGCCATTCTTCACGGCTTCGCCCAGCTCCGAAAAACTCAAGGTGTGACCGGCGGGCACGAAAATAGGGTCGTAACCGAATCCAGCCCCGCCGCGCGGCTCGGGTTGCAAGTGCCCCGCGCAGCGGCCTTCGAAAATCATTTCCGCGCCGTCCGGCCCGCGCAGCAGCAGCACGCACACAAAGTGCGCGCCGCGCCGCTCTTTAGGTACATCGCACATTACGGCCACGAGTTTTTGCAGATTGGCCGCGCCGTCGCCCTGCGGTCCGGCGTAGTAGGCGGATTCGACTCCGGGCGCGCCACCGAGCGCATCGACACAAAGTCCGCTGTCATCCGCCAAGGCCCACGCCTCCGCCGGCAACTTCGTGCGGAGAGCGAGCGCTTTTTTGCGCGCATTGCCGACGAAAGTCCCGGTATCTTCCACGACATCGGGCATACCGCCGACGGCGCGCGCGGAGACGATTTCAACCTCGAGCCCGCCGGCGCACGCGAGGGCCTGCAACTCCGCCGCTTTGTGCGCGTTACCCGAGGCTAAAAACAGT
>CAJAFD010000412.1 GCA_903938935.1 uncultured Opitutia bacterium | reverse complement strand
TGGAGTTGGGGGCCGGAGTTGGAAAACGTGACCTGTTGACCGACGGCATCGACGGCGCCTACGGAGATGACGCGGGCATCGGCGGCGGGCCATGTGAGGCGCGTGGCTTGGTCGTTGCCGGCGGCGGCGACGATGAGCGCGCCGTGCATGTCGGCGTAGTCGATGGCGGCGAGCAGGACGTTGCTGGTGGCGTAGCCGCCGAGGCTGATGTTGATGATTTTGGCGCCGGCATCGACGGCGGCGAGGATGCCTTGGGCCACGGTGAAAATATCGCTGAGCCCATCGGCGTTGGTGACGCGGATGCTGAGGAGCGTGGCCGCGGGGGCGACGCCGGGGGCATCGGGCGAGAGGCCGGCGGCGAGGGCGGCGACGGCGGTGCCGTGACCGGAGGCGTTGGTGCCGTCGGGGAGCTGACCGGCGCCGACGTCGAGGGTGCGGACGCGGCCGTTGAAGGTGGGGTCGAGGGCATTTACGCCGCTGTCGAGGATGGCGATGGTGACACCGCGGCCCCACGTGGTGCGGTCGGCGGTGGCGCCGATGGCGGCGAGCGTGGTGTTGCGCAGCGGAATCAAGTCGAGGGCGGCGCGGTCGGCGGTGGTGAGTTTATCGGGGATGCGGAGGTAGTTGTTGGCGGCCGCGTCGGCGTAATCGGCGGTGTGGCGGAGGATGTCGTTTTGGATGGCGGCGATGCGCTCGTAGCGAATGCGGACCGTGTGGAGCGCGTCGAGTTGGGCGATGACGCTCAGGCCTTGGGCGGAGGCGCGGGCGAGGAAGCGCCGATAGGCTGCGTCGTCGCGGAAGGTGAGCGTGGCTTCGTGGGGGCGGGCTTCGGGCGAGGCGAGCAGCGCGCGGAGGCCGGAGAAAAATAAATCGGCGGTGGCCGCGAGGGCTTCGTCGGGCGTGGCCGCGACGGGCGCGGGATCGGGGGAGGATTTAACCAAAGGAGCGGGGCGGGGGGCGGGGCGCGATGGACGCGCGGCGATGAGAATGGCGATCACGAGCCCACCGGCGAGAAAGAGAGTCAGATAAATGCTGCGGAGGCGCATGGTGATTCGGATGGGACGGGAACCGACGCCGGAAGTTTCACCGATTCATGAGGCCGGGGCGAGCGGCGAACGAGAGCGCCGCGGAGTTTTGGCGGGTGGTGGCGCGGGTGGCGGAAGCGGTTACGTCTCGCACTTCAAGACGTAGACGGCGCCTTTTTCGGAGCCGATGGCGAGGAGGCGGTCGTCGGGCGACCAGACGAGTTTCGTGGCGGCGTGGGGCATTTTGACGGTGGCGCGGAGGGGCTTGGCGCGCTCGGGGCTCCAGATTTGGACGACGCCGTCGAGGCTCGCGGAGGCGAGGAGGCTGTGGGTGTTTTGAAAAGCGACGGCGCAGACGGGTGCTTCGTGGGGCAACATGGCCGGTTCGCGGCCCTCGGGGCCGGCGCCGGCGCAGTCCCAGATGCAGGCGTCGCGGCCGCCGCCGGTGGCGAGCCAGCGGGAGGCGTGGTCGTAGGAGAGGTGTTTTACTTTCGACTCGTAGCCGCTCATGTGGAGCTCGACGTCGGTCTCGGGAATCCAGAGGTGCACGCTCGGGTCTTGGTTGCCGGAGACGAGCCATTTGCTGTCGGGCGACCAGACGAGGGCGTGGATGCCGTTGGCGTAGGGGAAGGTTTTTTGGAGGAGAAAATCATCGGCATCCCAGAGTTGGACGCCGCCGAAGTGCGCGGCGGCAACGCAACCGGCGGCGGGTTGGGCGGCGAGGGCGGTGATGGATTTGGTGGCGTCGGCGAACGTGTGGGCGACCGAGCCGTCGGCGCGGAGGGCGGTGAGTTTGCGGCCGGCGGCGGCGAAGAGCGTGGTGCGGCTCCAGGCGAGATGTTCGACCCAAGCGGTGCCGAGCGCGGCGGTCGCGGTGTGTTGACCAGCGGGTGCGTCCCAGAATTTGACGGCGCCGTCTTGGCCGCCGGTCGCGAGAAGGGTGGAGGCGGCGGGTTGCCAGGCGAGGCAGTTGGTGCCGTCGGTGTGGCCGGGGAGTTCGTGGCGACGGGCGCCGTCGGCGGCGGCGAAAAGGGAAACGGGGCCGGCGGCGCTGGCGGCGGCGAGCAGGTGGCTGTCGGGTGCCCACGCGAGGTCGATGGCGTAGTCGTCGAGGGTGGCGGCCCAGTGCTTGGTGAGTTGCATCGGCGGGAGGCTGAGGGCGGGGCGGAGTGGCGCGCAAGGCGTGAGTCGCGGGCGGAGTTTTTTTCGAGGTTGAGCTTGGCGAGGGCGGGGCGGTGTGTCTTCAATCGCGCTTCCGCCTTACCTCACGTTACTTCACCCCTGAATCCAACCTAGCCGGAGCGTCTGCGGACATCCGGTCAAAAAATCCATCACGATGTCTCAATCCACCCAACTCAATCGTCGCGATTTCATCACGTTTTCAGCCATGGCCGCGGCCATGCTGGGCGTCTCGGGCTGCGCCAGTTTTCCGAAAGACGCGAACTCGCCGCGCAAGCCTCGCCCCATCGCGCCGGGCGCCAAAATCCGCCTCGCGCAGATCGGGTGTGGCGGCAAGGGCTTCTCGGACATCATGCCGCATAAGAACGAGGACGTCGTCGCCCTCTGCGATGTGGATTGGAATTTGGATACCCCCCGAGGGGGCAGCAACCGCAAGAAGCTGATCGCGGAATTCCCGAATGCGAAGCGCTACACCGATTTTCGGAAGATGCTGCTCGAGATGGACGACCAGATCGACGCGGTCTGCGTCTCGACGCCGGACCACATGCATTTCCTGCCGGCCTACATGGCGATCATGATGGGCAAACACGTTTACGTGCAGAAGCCGCTGACTCAGACCGTCGGCGAAGCGCGGGAGTTGCTGCGACTGGCGCGCTTGAATGGCGTCTGCACCCAGATGGGCAACCAAGGTCACGCGGGCGAAGGTATCCGCCTCGTGCAGGAATGGTTCAATGCCGGCGTGCTCGGCGAAGTGCGCGAAGCACAAATCTGGACTAACCGCTCGGCCGCGATGGGACCCGACGGCAAAGAGCAGGTCGTGTGGCCGCAGGGCATGCAGGCGTGGCCGAAGGCGGATACCCCGCCGGAGGGTTTCTCGCAGGATCTTTTCCTTGGCCGCGCGCAGGAGCGCACCTACAGCAATGCGATCCACCCGTTCAAATGGCGCGGGTACATCGACTACGGCTGCGGCGCGCTCGGCGACATGGCCTGCCATCTGATGGATGCCGCATTCTGGAATTTGAAACTTGGCGCACCGACCAGCGTTGAACTTAAAAAGATCGTGGGTAAGAGCCCGATCGCGTTCCCGAAGTCGGCCATCGTCGAGTATCAGTTCCCCGCGCGCGGCAACCTCCCGCCCGTCAAACTCACCTGGTATGAAGGCGGTGAGAAGCCCGCGAAACCCGCGCAGATGGAAGAGAGCCGCCAACTCGCCAAAGGCGGCCAGCTCATCATCGGCAGCAAGGGCACCGTTTACGACGGCAACGACTACTGCAACAGCCCGCGCTTTATCCCGGAGTCGTTGCACCGGGAGCTCACGCCGTCGTTCCCGCCGAAGACGATTGCCCGCGTGCCGGAAAACAACCCGCATTACGAATGGACTGCCGCGATCCGCGCCAACAACCCGCTCGCTGCCGGTTCGAACTTCGAATACTCGGTGCCGTTTACCGAGATGGTTTGCCTCGGCACGATGGCGATTCTCGTGGGCGGAAAGTTCACGTGGGATCCTGTCGCAATGAAGACGAACAACCCCGAGGCTGACAAATTGATCTACCCGACCTACCGCCAAGGTTGGTCGATGCCCGATATCGCCGCTAAGATCGTCACTTCCCGCGACTCGTGGGCAGCGCTTCCGACTGGGG
>CAJAFD010000411.1 GCA_903938935.1 uncultured Opitutia bacterium | reverse complement strand
CGACGATAATCGAGCGCGTTCAAATCGCCGCGGACATAGGTGTTATTCACCCCGAGCTTCGAACGCAGAAAATCTTGCCCCGCTGCCAGCATCGGAATCCCCAGGGACATAAACAAAGCAGCCACCATCAAATGCGTGCGGCTGCGATCATGCCCGGTGGGATTGAATCCGTTGTAGCCGGAGTGTTCGGTAATGACATCCAGCCAAGCACGATCGTCGTGCGACTCGGTGTAATTGATGGTCTGCGCCGGCCATTTCGCAAAATACCACGGAGAACCACGCAAAAAATATTCCATGCGTTCCGCCGTAGCCTCGCCTCGCACATAGGCACGCATGTGATCGCGGTAGCCATCGTTCCAAGACGCCCAACCCGTATCCCGCAACGCGCCCGCGATGTGCCCGCGAAAACTCCAGGGCTCCGCGATGAGAATCACGTCGGGCTTGGCTCGTTTGAGCGCGATCTCGATCTCGCGCAACACATCCGCCCCGAGCAACTCAGCCAGATCGAACCTGAAACCATCCACGCCATACGCCGTGATCAAATGAAGGCAGCTGTCGATGATGAGCCGTTTGGCCATCACCGAACGCGCGCGCAGATCGTTGCCGCAACCACTCCAATTGGCGAGAGTTCCAGCGGCGTCCTGCTCAAAATAATAAAGCCGATCAATGAACAACAGATGCGCCGGTTCGCCGACGTGGTTATACACCACATCCAACACTACCGCCAGACCCCGTCGATGAAACGCCCGCACCAGATCCTGCAACTCTCGCACCCCCGAGGCCCGCTCGGGCGCGAGCGCGTACGTGCTCTCAGGTGAAAACCAATTCGTGGTCATGTACCCCCAATGATAATCGCCGACCGGGGGCCGATCAAATTGCTGCACGGGCTGCAGCTCCACGCAATTCACCCCGAGGTGGTGCAAATAAAAATCGGGACTCTCGACCCAGGCCTTCAAACCCGTAAACCCGCGGCGATCCGCTGGTGCCATCGGAATCGGAGCATGCGTCAATAAATCCCGCACATGCGCCTCGACGATGATGAGATCCTGCCAAGCCGGAGTCTTAAAATCACGGTCGCCTGACCCGATCCAGTTGCGATCCAAAACGATTCCTGGCCCGTCGTGGCGCACCGCCGCCAACGCATAGGGATCAAGCACCTTCATACTAGGATCAAACCGCCCTGCCCCCGTCTGCACGCCGTCGATAACATACCAATAAAACCAACCGTGCCGATTCTGCCCGAGCGTGATCTCCCACACGCCGGCCGCTCCGTCCGCATCAGACCTGCGCTCCAAATTATAAGAGGGCGCCACCTCGCACTGCTCGAGTTTCTCCGCCAGATACAATCGAACCGCTCGCGCCCGGGGCGCAAACAGCCGAAACACCGTTTCATCCCGACGCACCAGCGCGCCCAGCGGCAAATCAGACCCCAGCTCGTAGAAAAAATTCCGCGGCACGATCGGCACGACGTCCGTCTCGGGCCGATTCGCCCACATCACTGACCACGCATCGGCCAACGCCAGCGGCTTCGCCAACGTAAAGCGCCAAAGATGTCGCCCCGTGCGTCGCGCATCAATCACACGGTTCAAATTTCCGTCTGGCTCGCGCACGACATTCGGCGCTTCCGCCGGCAAACCGAGCCATTGATGTTCGCCCGTCACAAATTTGAAACGCTGGCCGGAAGGCTGCAACAACGCCGCCGCCGGTCCCGTCCACATCAACACGCGCTCACCTTCAAGTTCGCCCGGCCGCAACCGCCACTCCTCGCGCCCGACCGCGTCTTGCCAGCCGTTGAAATCACCCGCGACGTAAACCGTATCTTTCGCTGGATCGATGACCGAGCCATGCTCCGGCGTGAGCGCGAACACCATCTCGCCCGCCGCGTTTACAAAATAGCGATACGACACCGCCGCCATCAATCCACTATCCACCTTCAAGCCCGAGGGCGTCGGACACTGATCCCCGAGCGTAAATCGCGGCGGCCGAGCGTGCGTCCAATCTCGATCCAACTCCACCACCCCCGTGGTGAGAGATTCGAGCCAAGCACTGACAATACGATACGCGGATTCAGACATG
>CAJAFD010000410.1 GCA_903938935.1 uncultured Opitutia bacterium | reverse complement strand
CGCGAGCGCGGGGTCTTTTTGCGCGGCGATGATCTTGGCGACGGGCGGGATGGCGATGTGAAGTTGGCCGGCGCGGAAGGCAGCTTCGCCGACGGATGGGTTTTCGATGGGATAGAAAACTGCGGCGTTGAGCGTCACGTGCGCGCGGTCCCAGTAGGTGGCGGATTGGGTGACGCGCAGATTCTGGTTGGGCGTCCACGCGGCGAGCGTGAAGGCGCCGTTGCCGACGTGATTGCCGGGGCGCGTCCAAGCGGTGCCGCGTTGATCGATGCGGCCGTGTTTTTCAATCGTGGCGCGATGGAGCGGGTACCAGCAAATTTGCGTCACGAGCGTGGGCAGATACGGCACGGGTTGATGCAGCGTGAGTATGAGCGTGTGGTCATCGGAGGCGCGGACGCCGACGGCGTTAAAATCGGTGAGTTTGCCGGTGGCGTAGGCTTCGGCGTTTTTGAGGATGTGAAATTGATCGCGGAATTCGGCGCCGAGGGCGGGAGCGAGCATGCGACGGTACGCGAAGACAAAATCGTGAGCGGTGACGGGGTCGTTATTGGACCAGCGGGCATCCGGGCGGAGGTGAAACGTCCACGTGAGTCCATCGCTTGAAACGGACCACGTGGTGGCGACGCCGGGGATCGGTTGGCACGTGATGGGGTCAACCTCGCAGAGGCCTTCCATGACGGCGCGGATGACGTTGATGTCGGCGGGAATCGTCGTGGTGTGCGGGTCGAGATCGCGGGGCTCGGCGGAGTTGTTGACGTGGAGCGTCTGCGTGCGGTTGCCCGACTCGACGGCGGTTTCACGCGAAGAGCAGCCGGAGATTACCACGCTCAAAAGTAACCACGCGCCTAGAAACACGGCGCGCTCTGAACCACTTAAGTTGGGGCGAAACATGCGTGGGGTTGCTGCGGGAACGAGTTACTTGCGCAGCATCTGATCGCGGCGCGCCTTGAACTCGTTGCCGGTTTTCCACTCGGGCCACTGCGGGTCGTGGGCGATGCGGCGGCCGACTTCGAGCAGAAACGCGCCGTCTTGGGCGGCGCCTTCAAACGTCCAATCGGGGCGCACCTCGTCGCTGACTTTGTGGTAGTCGTTGGCCGTGTAGGCATCGGCGATTTTTTGGCCGTAATCGGCGGGTTGTCCGAGGTAGGCGCGACCGGCTTTCGGGTAATAGGCGGGGACGCCCACTTTCGCGAATTCGAAGTGGTCGCTGCGGTAGTAGCCGCCTTTTTCGGAGGCGGGATCGGGAAGGACGGTGCGGCCCTGAGTTTGGGCGACGATCACGCCGAGGTCGTCGATGGACGAGGCGCCATTGCCGACGACTACAATATCGGAGGTGGGGCCGTGGGCGTTGGCGCCGTCGATGTTGAGATTGGCGAGGGTTTTGCTGAGCGGGTAGAGCGGAACTCGGCCGTAATATTGAGAACCGAGCAGGCCTTTTTCTTCTCCCGTCACAGACAGAAAGAGAATGCTGCGGGCGGGTTTTTCGGCGGCGGGAAGGGCGCTGAAGGCTTGCGCGATTTCGAGGAGCAGCGCGGTGCCGGAGGCGTTGTCGTGGGCGCCGTTGTAGATTTGGTCGCCGGTGAGTTTCGGGTCACGGCCGAGGTGATCCCAGTGCGCGGAGTAGACGATGTACTCCTGCCGGCGCTTAGGATCGGAGCCGGGGAGGAGAGCGGCGACGTTTTTGGAGCCGACATCGCGCGTGGTGTTCGCGACTGCGAATGAAGCCTGGGCTTTGAAGGTGACGGGCTTGAAGTCGCGCGTGGCGGCGGCGGCTTTGAGTGCGGTAAAATCTTGGCCGGCGGCGCTGAAAAGTTGCTTCGTAAAATCGAGCGTGAGCCACGCTTCCACGGCGACGCGGGAGGCGTTGGCGTCGGGCGTGCGCAGGTCGAAATTTTCGCGGCCCCAGCTGCCGGCGACGACGGCGAAGGGATAACCAGCGGGGCCCGTCTCATGGACGATGAGGCACGCGGCGGCGCCCTTGGCGGAGGCGATCTCGTATTTGTAAGTCCAGCGGCCGTAGTAGGTCATGCCTTTGCCCGCGAAAATCTTCGGGTCGAGTTGGCTCGTCGCGGGGTTGGTGACGGGCGGATCGTTAATGAGCATGACGACAGTTTTGCCGCGCACATCGAGGCCCTTGTAGTCGTCCCAGCCATACTCCGGCGCGACGATGCCGTAGCCTACGAAAACGATTTCACTGGCATTGACGTCAACGCGCGGCGTGACGCGTTTGGAGAGCGCGACGTAGTCGATGAGGTGCGTGGGTTTGAACGTCTGCCCGCCTGCGGTGAAGGTGGCGGTGGGCTGCGAGGTGATGCCGATCATCGGCACGTTTTGCACGTAGGTGCCGTTGGGATTGCCGGGGGCGAGACCGATTTTTTTGAATTCGTCGACGAGGTAAGCGACGGTTTTTTCTTCGCCAGGTGAGGCGGGCGCGCGGCCCTCAAATTCATCGGAGGCGAGGACTTTCACGCGTTGGAGAATACTCGCGCCCGAGAGCGTCGGAGGCGTGGCCGCGGCGAGTGAAGCGGTGCCGGCGGCGACCGCGAAGAGCAGGGTAATGAAACGCATCTGCCTACGCTTTAGAACGTCGGGCGAAATGGCAATCCTGCGGGCTCGTTCGCGGTAATTACGGCCCGACCGAAATCGCGGTGAAATCGGGCGCCCACAATCCGTCCTCGCGCCAACCTTTGACGCGGGGCGAAAGCAGAAAAGTTTTTATATTGAAATAAAGT
>CAJAFD010000409.1 GCA_903938935.1 uncultured Opitutia bacterium | reverse complement strand
TCCGCGCCCACCGGACAACTCAACTCCGCCCTGTTCATCGAGCCAGGTTTTCTCACCGCACAAACGGGCGCCACCACGACCTTCACGCCGCTCGTCGAATCCTCCGCTCAATCCGGCGACGTAGCAGCCATGGCCCTACAATTTTCCCAGCCCGACGCCATCGCCCGCCAAATCACGCCTACCGGCAAAAAAACCCTCGCCGCACTCGTCACCGGTAAATTCAAAACCGCCTTCCCCGCGGGTGCGCCCCAAGATCCGGACAAAAAAGACGCCGCGCCCGCCGCCACCCCTACGCCGATCACGCCCGCCCTCAATGAATCTAAAACCACTTCGACGCTCTTCGTCATCGCCGACACCGACTGGCTCTTCGACGACTACAGCATCCGCAAAATGAATTTCTTCGGCCAAACCGCCGCCGAACCCTTCAACGATAATCTCGCCTTCGCCGCCAACACCCTCGAGTTCCTCTCCGGCTCCTCCGATCTCATTTCCCTCCGCGGCAAGGGCAACTCCGTCCGCCCCTTTGAAGTCGTCCGCACCATGGAAATCGAGGCCAATAAAAAATATCAGGAAAAACTCACCGCCCTCGAATCCCGCCTGCAACAAGTCCAAACCAAGCTCAGCGAACTCCAGGGCAAAAAAGGCGAAGCCAACAAACTCGTCGCTTCCCCCGAAATCACCAAAGCCATCGGCGATTTCCAAAAACAACAAGCGACCCTGCAAAGCGAACGCCGCGAGATCCGCCGCGCCCTCCGCGAAGATATCGACGCCCTCGAAAACCGCCTGCTCTTGATCAACCTCCTAGCCAGCCCGCTGCTCATCGGCGCCTTCGGCCTCTGGTTCGCCCGCGCCCGCAAAACCTCGCGCTGATCGCCTCTCTTTTCACCGATGAAACTCAAGCAACTCCTCCTCATCGTCGCCCTCCTCGCCGCGGTTTCCGCCCTCGTCTTTATCGTTCGACGCCCCGCGCCCGCTCCTTCGGCCGACGCCCGCCTCGGCCAACCCCTCCTCACCACCACCACCGCCGAAAACATCGCCGAAATTCGACTCTCCGACGCCGGCAAAACGCTCACGCTGAAACGCGATTCCGCCGGCGCGTGGTACGTCCCGGCGTACTACGATTTCCCGGCCGATTTCCAAAAAATCGCCCGCTTCGTCACCGAACTCGCCGAGACCAAACTCACCCGCCTCGTCACCACCAACCCTGACCGCATCGCCCGCCTCGAGTTCAAGGACACGCACATCACCATCCTCGATGCCTCCGCCCAGGCACTCGCGACGCTCACTCTCGGCAAAACCTCCGAGACCGGCGGCCGCTTCCTCCGCTTCGACGCCGAAGCCAAAGCCTACCTCGCTCCACTCACCACTTACCTCGACCTCGAACCTAAAAATTGGGCCCAAGCCGAACTCCTCGCCCTCAAGCCCGACGACATTGCTCACATCGAAATCTCCTTTTCCGCCGACGAACGCATCACGTTTAAGCGCGCCAAAAAAGAAGATCCTTGGACC
>CAJAFD010000408.1 GCA_903938935.1 uncultured Opitutia bacterium | reverse complement strand
GACGATCGCGCTCGTCGGGGTCAATGATTTGGTCGTCGTCGAAACCGCCGATGCGATACTCGTGTGTCACCGCGACGCGGTGCAGGATATCAAGAAATTAATGCCCCAGCTGCCGAAGCCATTGCTGTGATGCGCGGTTCGGGCGGGGAGTGACCTGCTCGAATTACGCCGCCGCGATCAGTCTCAGCTGTTGAGCAACGTCGCAGCGAGCTGGTTGTGGTGCTCGATGATGACGGGGAGATCGACGGTCGTGAGTTGGCCGTCGCGGGCTACGACGTGGCCGTTGATGACGCTGAGCGCGACTTGGGCAGGGGTGCAGAAGACCAGCGCGGCGACGGGATCATGGAGCGCGCCGGCGAAGTTGGGATTCGCTAGATCGAAGGCGATGAAGTCGGCCGCCATGCCCGGAGCGAGGACGCCGATGTCGTCGCGGTTGAGGACGGCAGCGCCGCCGCGCGTGGCAAGCGTGAGCGCGTCGCGCGCGGTCATCGCGGCGGGGCCGAAACCGACGCGTTGGAGTAGCATGGCTTGGCGGGCTTCGCCGAGCAGATGCGCGCTGTCATTGGATGCGGAGCCATCGACGCCGAGGCCGACGGAGACGCCGCGCTTGGTCATTTTGCAGATGGGTGCGATGCCGGAAGCCAGGCGCATGTTGGAGCATGGGCAATGCGCGACGCCGGTGCCGGTGCGGGCGAAGAGGTCGATGCCGTGGTCGTCGAGTTGGACGCAGTGCGCGTGCCAGACGTCGCGGCCGACCCAGCCGAGTTCTTCGGCGTATTCGGCGGGCGTGCGATTAAATTTCTCGCGCGAGTAGGCGACGTCGTTCGCGTTTTCGGCGAGGTGCGTGTGCAGAGAAACGCCATGGGTGCGTGCGAGTGCGGCCGATTCGCGCATGAGATCCCGACTGACGGAAAACGGCGAACACGGGGCGACGACGATGCGCTGCATCGCGTAGCGGGAGGCGTCGTGGTGGGTCTCGATGAGGCGTTGGGTGTCGCGCAGGATGGTGGCTTCGTTTTCGACGAGGCTATCGGGTGGGAGGCCGCCGGCGCTACGGCCGACGCTCATGCTGCCCCGGCTGGCGTGGAAACGCAGGCCGATGCGAGCGGCGGATTCGATGGTATCGTCGAGGCGGGCGCCGTTGGGGTAGAGATAAAGGTGATCGGAAGACGTGGTGCAGCCGGAGAGAATGAGCTCGGCCATCGCGGTGAGGGCGGAGACGCGGATCATCTCGGGCGTGAGCCTGGCCCAGATGGGGTAAAGGGTTTCGAGCCAGCCGAAGAGTTCCACATCCTGCGCGGCGGGGACAGCGCGGGTGAGGCTCTGATACATGTGGTGATGCGTGTTGATCAGGCCGGGGAGGACGATGTGTCCGCGTAGGTCGATGATCTCGTCAGCGGTCGCAGGTAGTGTCGCGGTGGGGCCGACGGCCACGATGCGGTTGTCCTCAATGTACAGGCCGGCGTCGCGGAGCTCGCGGCGGGCGTCGTCCATGGTGACGAGGACAGCGGCGTTTTTGACGAGGAGAGTTTTAGGACGCATGGGTGGTGGCGAGCGTAGCGAGTTGCGCGGAGTAATGATGCTTGGAGGCAGCGTGGAGCAGGTTTTTGTAGCTTGGCGATAGGGCGAAAGCGTTTCGCGTTAGCGGAGTAGGGCAAGCGCATCGGGAACGATGCGTCGGGCTAGTTCGAACGGCCGTGCGCCTTCGAGTTGATGATGAGTCTAGGTCTTAGATAGGCTTAAGTTGATGCTGCGAAGCGCTGCGGCGGAGGGCATGGGCGGAGTTTCATTGTGGAAGGGAGTCACCGGTGCAAGCTGCGGGCGTCGCTTTTGGCGCGGGGGTTGAGCGAGCCGGAGCCTCAGGCGACGTCACCGGTGGCTTGAGTAGGACCGGCGGAGAGGAATAGGAGTTTTGAAATTCCCGTTGACGCTGTCCGTTGGCGCCCTTTGCTCTGGCCCTTCGCAGAGACGGCAAGATAGCTCAGTTGGTAGAGCAGTTGACTGAAAATCAACGTGTCCCCGGTTCGATTCCGGGTCTTGCCACCACTTTGACCCCGAAGATTTTAAACGAGTCTTCGGGGTTCTTTTTTGCCTGCTTCCGATGTCTCGCGGCCGGGCCCAGGCGCAGTGGTTTGAAGAGTGGCGGGTGGGCTAGAAACCGGAGACGACGTTTCCAACACGGCGTTTTTCACTGGCAAATCAGGTGTTTTGAGTAAGGTGATTGCGCTTCGCCCCTCTTCTGGCGAATACACCTTCATCTTTATCAACCCAATCCAACTATGAGTCTTCCTCTCACGCTCGCCCTCCTTGGCAAAAGTTCATTCCTGCCGTCTTGGATCTTCATGGTCTTGCTCGTGCTGGTCATGATTTTCTCGTTGTATGCGCAGATTCGGGTTTCGTCGGTCTATAACAAAAACGCCCAAATCCCGTCCCGCGGTCGCATCACCGGTCGCGAAGCCGCCGAGGCTGTCATGACGCGGGCTGGCATTACCGATGTCGAAATCGCGGCCACGGAAGGCCACCTCACGGATCACTATGATCCGATCAACAAACGCTTGGTGCTTTCTGAGGAAAACTACAACGGCACGAGCCTCGCCGCCCTCGGCGTCGCCGCGCACGAAGCGGGTCACGCCATCCAACACAAGATCGGCTATTCTATGCTGCATTTCCGCATGGCCTTGGTGCCGGCGACGAACTTTGTGTCACGGGCTTTGCCCATCGTGATGGTGGCGGGATTCTTTTTGGCTAGTGGGCTTTCGGGTATGTTGCTCGATATCGCGATCCTGTGTTATGCGGTGTTGGCTTTGTTCCAGCTGGTGACGCTCCCCGTGGAATTTGACGCCAGCCGCCGGGCCAAGACTGAGCTTGTGGGTTTAGGGATCGTGGACCGCGATGAAATGCCCGGCGTGACCGCGACCCTCAACGCCGCCGCGCTGACCTACGTGGCAGCCTTTGTGAGCTCGTTGCTGTATTTGCTCTATTTGCTCAACTCACGCCGCGATTGATGCGAATCGCGCTGCATTTCTAATCGAGCCAAGGCCGACTCATACGAGTCGGCCTTTTTTGTGCTTAGGTCGCAGGATAAGCGTTAGTCTTTGGTAAAAG
>CAJAFD010000407.1 GCA_903938935.1 uncultured Opitutia bacterium | reverse complement strand
GAAAATGAAGAGCGTGTTGTCGGCGATACCGAGCTCACGCAGGAGCGCGCGGGTGGTGCCTACGTTGTCGTCGATGTTGGTGATCATGCCGAAGAATGACGCGAGTTCGGGCGTCTGCTGCGGGTAAAGATCGGTATATTTTTGCGGCGCATGGAACGGACTGTGCGGAGCGTTGAGCGCGATGTAGGCGAGGAAGGGTTTTTTGGCGACGGCTTGCTCGCGGATGAAGCGGTGGGCCTCGGCGAAAAACACATCGGTGCAAAATCCTTTGGCGGCTACGACGCGGCCGTTGTGAAAATAGCGACCGTCGAAGTAGGCGTTGTCCCAGAGATCAGGCGTCTGGCCGACGCCGCCGCCGCCGTGGCGATAGACCTCGGTGAAGCCGCGATCTTCGGCGCGGTAGGGGTAGTTGTCGCCGAGGTGCCACTTGCCAAACATGCCGGTGGCGTAGCCGTGTGATTTCAGTAATTGACCAAGAGTGATTTCGTTTTCGCGCAGCATTGAGCGCCCGTTGACGGTGTGCCACACGCCGGTGCGATCGGTCCAATGACCGGTGAGTAAGGCTGCGCGGGTGGGCGAGCAAGTCGGCGCGACGTGGTAGTCTTTCAGTTGCGACGACTCGGCGGCGAGGCGGTCGATGTGCGGAGTTTTGACGACGGGATTACCCGTGAAACCGAGATCGCCATAGCCCTGATCGTCGGTGATGACGAAGACGATGTTGGGTCGGGTGGGTGCTCCGGTCGCGGCGGTAGCAAAGATGGCAAGAACGACAAAAAGGGAGAGAGGATTAAGGGAGCTGAGACGGGACATAGGAGATCGGTAAAAACGGCGAAGGGCAGATCAACGCCACTCGATGCGGGCTTGTTTAGTGGTGAGGTCGACCCAGACGGAGGCGTGGGCGAATTCGCGGGTGGCGGTGAGGCCGACCCATTTTGCGTCGGCTTGGGGCGGGCCAAGCGGGCGGTCGAATTCAGGGTAGGCGTCGAGCATCCCGTGGGTGTTGGTATAGCCCCATGAGTAGCAGAAATGCGAGCCGGGTTGCGCGGCGACGAGGAAGCAGGCGAGCGGGAACGTGAGGCGCGCGCGGGCGAGTTGGAGGAGCTCGGCGTAGGGGCGCTGCATCATTTCTTTGTCCAGCCAGTTAAAACCGGGCCAGCCTTTGACGATGACAAACTTTCCTTTCGCGACGGCGAGCGCGATGGAGTCGAGGTCGGCTTTGATGTCGGTGGGCGAATCGGTTTTGAAGGCGCCGAAGTGCTCGATCATCACGCCGTCGATGCCTTCCCAATCGAGTATTTCGTGAAAATCCGTCGTGCGCAGGCCGTTCACGAGCACGAGGCGGTCGGGGCCGAGTTTGCGTTTCGTGAGAGCGAGCATCTCGCGCAGCCCGGCGACGATGGCGCGGGCTTTGGTATCTCCGACCTGTTTGGCGAGGCCGGGAGAAAGTGCCTGCGGCAGCGCATCGACGAAGACGCCGCCGAGGGGGGCGGTTCGATTCGCGTGGGCGACGACCTCCGACCACCACTCGCGGAATTCGGCGTTGGAGGGATCGGGGCGCGGCGTGCCGGAGGGGTGGGTGACGATCTCGCCTGTAACGGTGCGGAGCGTCCACTCGGGGCGGTAGGTTTTGAAGGCGTCGTAGCCGGGCCAGTTAATGAAGGCGTTGAGGTAGAACAGAACTTTGGCGTCTGGATTGCGCTGCGTGATTCGCCGCGCGGAGTCGGCGATGCCGGCCTCGGTGCTGCCGTGCGGGGTGACGCCGTGGCTTTTTTCGAGCGCGATCAACGAGCTGTGTCGCGCGATGAAATTGATTTCGGCGTCGGTGAGGTCGGCGGTGCGTTTACCGAAGTGAAGATTGAGCGGGACGCGATCCCAGCTGAAACCGGGGAACGAGGCGGTCACGCGAGGTGGAGCAGCGGGATTGATGCTTTGGAGTTCCGAGCTGAGCGTGAGGCCATCGGCATCGAGATTGAAATAGTATGCGGAGGTGCCTGCGGGCACGGAGGCGGACGCGGTGGCGCGTCCGGGGCTGGCCGCGAGTTTTGCCGGCGCTTGTTCCCAATCGGCGTCTCGTTTAAATATAAGTGATGCGTTGTTCACGGTGCGCGTGGTTTCGAATGCGACGCGCGCGGTGCCGTCGCGGAATTCCTGCGACATTTCACGCGCCCAAGGCCGGCCGGTTTCGACGATTGATTTGGCGAAGGCATAGCTATCGGGCGGATTCCATCCCGGCGGGTGGCCGTGCTTCATGTCGAAGGGAACTGAAACCAGGCGCGGGCCCGCGGCGGCGCGGTAGCTGGCTTGTTGCACGTCGAGGGGGAAGTGCGCATCGCGGGGGCCGGTGAGCCAAAGCAGCGGCATGGTTGTGCGCGGTAGTCGGAGCAGCGGTTCCCATACTTCGCGGTAAACCGCCTGGTCCTTCAGGGCACGGCCGTATTGGTTGGGCGCGCGGTCGAGGGCTCCGCTGCCATAGATCGGAATGCCAAATGCGAAGCGCGGATCGATCCCGACGACGGTTGAGGTAATGATCCCGCCCCACGAGATGCCGCAGACGCCGATGCGAGTGGCGTCCACCTCGGGCAAGGAGCGGAGCAGGGAATTGGCGAGGATCGTGGCCGAGACGGCGTGATACATCCATTGATCGGTGAGCGGTTCGGCGGAGTCGCCGTAGATGCCGTTGCGGGCGGGTCCGGCGTTGGCGTGGCGTTTCCATGGGGCGCCGCGCGGGGCCTCGGGAATGCGCTCGTCGGTCTGGCCTTCGACGGCGATCGAGATCGCGGCGAAGCCTTGTTCGTTCCACTTCTGGACCCACTCTTTGAAAGCAGTGCCTCCGCCGCCGTGCACGAGCACGACGCCGGGAACTTTGCCGCTGCGTTTCGCGGGCAGACCGAGCCAGGCAAAGACGCGCGTGGGCTTACCCTGATACGAGAGGCCCTCGAAAAAGATGGGTTGGATGGTGCCCGCAGGAACGAAGCCTTCGGCGGCGTAGACGATGGGCGACGACTTCAGGTCGCCGAGGGCGGCGATTTGTTCGCGCAGGGGCGCGAAGTCGGCGGCCGGTCCGACCGCGAACACTGAGGTGATCACAAGTGCGGCGAGAGCGGGGAGTCGAGCGAGGTTGCGTTTCATTGCACTGGGCTGAGGCGGATGGCTTGCAGGCTGGCTTTATCGCGGGAGCCGTCGACGAGGGAAACGGCGAGGGTGTGCTGGCCGGGCCTCTTGAACGTGAGTAGTCCGAAGGCGTGCGATTGATAAATGGGCGACGAGTTCTGCTGGTTCTGGAGCGTCAGGCCTTCATCGGTCTCTATGCGCCAGACGAGTCTGCCTTCGCCCTTGTATTTTAAGTCGAGCCGATAGTCGCCGGCTTCCGCGACGTTGACGGTCCAGACGGCCCGGCCGTTGGGTTTCCATGCGCTGACTTGGTTGGCGGCTTTCCACTCGCCGAATTTTTCCATCCAGCGAATTTCCTCTTTGATGGCATCTTTCACCTCCGCAAATTCGATGAGTAGGCTGGTCGGAAGATTTGGATGCACGCCGAGCGTTTGGTCGACTTGGGGGGCGGCCCGCAACTTCACAGCAATCACCGAAGCGGGGTGATCCGGCGGGGTGGGCGGTAACTGTAACTCGGTCCACGTGCCGCGTTTTTTCCAGCTGACTGGTAGTAGTTTTCCATCTGAAACTACGCCTGCGGCGGCGATCTCGGTCTGGAGCCCGGGAAGCATGAGGCGCCCCTGCGCGGGCCAATCGAAGACAACGAGATTGAGCGTGTTGCCGCTTGTGGTGACGTCACCCCAAGGCTGCGCGTGGTCCCACGGCGAAGGGCCCGCGGAGTAGACGACCTGCGGGTAGCGTTGGATCCACGTGCCGGCTTGCAGGAGATATTTTGTCGCTTGCGCGGGGATGCGGCCCGAGCCATCGGGGCCGACATTCAGCAAATAGGTGCCCCCGCGCCCGACGGTAGAAACTAAGCGATGGAGGATCTCTTTCTGGTCTTTCCAATTTTGATCATACCATGCGTAGGCCCACGAATCGTTGGTAGTGTCGCAGGTTTCCCAGAGGCCGGGTAGGTTGCGCGGCGCTACTTCCATGTCGCCCTTGCTCAGGTAGTCGCCGAGTCCGTAGCCGACGCGGCTGCAGAGCAGTGCGCTGGGTTGGGTCTCGCGTACGAGCGCGGTTAGTTTTTCGGCGTGCTCCTTAGGCATATTGTCGGGGGTGTCGAACCAGACGAAGTTTAGCGGCCCGTATTGCGTGCAGATTTCTTTCACCTGGGGGTAGCATTTCTCGCTAAAATATTGATCGAAGGAGGCGGGCGTGCCGTCGGCGTTTTGCTTGGGGCCATTGTTGCCGCCGGATGCGGTCCAATCCTGATTGTGCGAATAATAAAAACCGAAACCTAGGCCGGCCTCGCGGGTGGCGGCGGCGAGTTCCTTCATCGGATCGCGGGCAAACGGCGAGGCGTCGACGATGTTGAAGGGATGGGCCGACTTGAACATGGCAAATCCGTCGTGGTGCTTCGAGGTAATGATGATCCATTTCATGCCGGCGGCTTTCGCGACGCGGACGATTTCTCGGGCGTCGAAGGCGGTCGGGTTGAAATTCTTCGCCTCGGCCATGTAGTCGGGTTCGGAGATTTTCATCTGCCGTTTAATCCATTCGCCGATGCCATAAAACGTCTGGCCCTTCCACTGGCCGCCGAGGTGGGAGTAGATGCCCCAGTGGATAAACATGCCGTAGTTACCGTCGCGGAAGAGGGCCACGCGGTCGGAGGATTCAAGGCCCGGCAGGACGGTTGTGGCGCCCCACATCTGGTCCATCGACAACTCCGCGGGTTGAGCGGGGGCGTTTTTGACCTGAATGGAGGCGGCATGGGCCGAAGCCGGCGCGAGAACGGCGAGGGCCAGTATGAGGCGGCTGAGTCGGGGGACAGAAAAGATCATCGAAAAGGCGTGCGACGCGGGGGTGGTGATTGGATTATTTTTCCGCCGGAGTGACGAACTCTTCTAGGCTTAGTTTTTCGTCGCTGTTTTTGTCCAAGTTCTTGAAGCGCTGCTCGAGGTTTGATGCGTCCTTTATGCCGGCGAGGTATTCGTCGAAGGCGAGGACACCGTCGTGATTGGTGTCCATGCGCGTGAAGGCGGCGGCGCGGTCGGGCGTGGCTTTTTTGGCGGGAGTGTTTGGGGCGGGTGAAGCGACGGGTGCGACACTGCGATCGATGGTGCTGATGCACGAAGGATCGACGGTGGTGGGGAGGGTGGCTTTCCACGCGAGTGCGAGTTGCGTGAGGCGGGCGACGATTTCGGGGTGATCTTTGGCGAGGTCGACGGCTTCGGCGCGGTCGGTGGTGAGCCGGTGCAAAGCGACGCGCTGGGCGTCGGCGGTGAGGAGAAGTTTCCAATCGCCGTCGCGCACGGCGAGGCGGGGCCACCAGTGGGGATCGGCGGCTTTGCCGGTCCATGCCCAGAAGATGGGCCGCGTGCGCCGGACGGAATCGCCGTTGAGTGCACGAAGTAAGTTTTCACCGTCACTGCGGTAATCGGGCGGTAGCGTAACTCCGGCGGCTGCACAAAGGGTCGGTAGAAGGTCTACGGCGGTGAGGACGGTGGTGTTATTGATTACCCCGGCGGGGGTGTGACCAGGCCAGCGCACAAGGAAGGGCACGCGTATGCCGCCTTCGAAGAGACTGCGTTTCTCGCCACGCAAACCGCCACTGGAGCCAACGCTGTAGTAGCCGCCGTATCCGGCGGCTTTCGCGTCGTTGTCGCGTGACTCGCGTTGCGCGGCCGGTGCGGTCGTCTCTGGTCCGTTGTCGCTCGAGAAGATCACGATCGTGTTTTGTGCAATTCCGGCGGAATCTAGGGCTTGGAGCACGCGACCGACGGCATTGTCGCCATCGGTGATGACGGCGGCGTAGACGCGTTTCTGCTCGTCGAGATGCGACCATTTTTCGAGCGACGCCTTGGTGGGCA
Organism: uncultured Opitutia bacterium; assembly: GCA_903938935.1. Classification (GTDB taxonomy): domain Bacteria; phylum Verrucomicrobiota; class Verrucomicrobiia; order Opitutales; family Opitutaceae; genus Tous-C4FEB. Next base: position 332 of record CAJAFD010000407.1, on the reverse strand, counting down.
CGTGGGGCAGGTGGCTCTCGTGGAGCCAAACGTTGAGGTAGAACGGGCGGTCTTTGTTGGCGGCGATAAACTTCGCGGCGTTGTCGGGGGTGGCGTGCAGATCGGCGGAGGCGGTTTCGGCGCCGCCGTTGAAGATGGCGAATTCATCGAAGCCGTAGGCGGTGGGTTCCGGTGCGCCGCGGGTGTTGCGATTGGTGAGATGCCATTTGCCGAAATGCGCGGTGCGGTAGCCGGCTTGCTGGAAAAATCGCGCGATGCTGGGCGCGCGGACGTCGAGCCAGTCGGGCATGTTGCGGGCCAAATTTTGCGCGGGCGCCGCGAAGTGCTGAGAG
>CAJAFD010000406.1 GCA_903938935.1 uncultured Opitutia bacterium | reverse complement strand
TTTTTTCCTCGGGTTTGGCTTCTTTAAGGTAAGCGAGCCAAGCGCCGGTTTTGGTGGAGACTTGGAAGGATTTTACCTGTGCGATCGTGGTGACGGCGCCGGTGGCGAGGTGGACGTGGAGGAGTCCGCCCTTGGGCATGGCGTCGGCGGCGAGCTTGGCTTTGCGGGCGGCGGCGAGGGCGGCTTTGGTCGGGTAGGTGCTGGCGACGAGGTGTTGCGCGTCGGCGGTGAAGGCGAGGCGGATCGAGCGCGGCGCGGGCGGAGCATCGGGGTTGGCTACGTCGGGTTGAATCGGCGGCGGTGTGAGGGCGCCGACGGGGAGGCGTTGCTCGCGGCCGGTGGCGAGTTCGCGGAGGATGACTTCGCCGTCGCCGTCTTGGGGCATAAACGAGTACGCGAGCCAGCGGCCGTCGCGGGAAAGCGTGGGCGAGGCGAGGCTGCGCCAGGCGTCAAAATCGTCGAGGGAAAGCGGGCGTGGGGCCGTGACGGTGGCGGGCGCCAGCGGCGAGGTTGCGGCGGCAAACGTCGGCGCGGCGAGGGCGGTGACGGCGAAAAGTACTAGACGGGGTAAGGAGCGCATGGGAAGTTAAACGATGAAATTTAGCGGAAAAAATTTAGCGAGCCCCGTAAAGGGCGGAGCCGACGCGAACCTGGGTGCTGCCGGCGGCGATGGCGGGGGCGAGGTCGCCGCTCATGCCCATGGAGAGTTCGCGCAACGGGATTTGAAAACGGGCGACGAGGTCGTCGCGGAGGGCGCGGAGTTGGCTGAACGTGCGCTGGGCGTGATCGGCGGCTTCGGCGGGCGTGGCGCCGAGCGGGGCGATGGTCATCAGGCCGTCGATGCGTAGATTTTTTTTTGTGAGGGCGAGCTCGAGGAGCCGCGGTGCGTCTTCGAGTTCGGCGCCGAATTTGGCGGGGTCGCGGCCGGCGTTGATCTGGAGGAGAACGGGAAGACTTTTCCCGAGCTCGGCGGCGGCACGATCGAGGTGGTTGAGGAGTTTTTCGGAATCGACGCTTTGGACGCGGTCAAAGTGCGTGGCGGCGAGTTTGGCTTTGTTGGATTGGAGGTGGCCGATGAGTTCCCAGAGGAGGGTGGGCGCGGCGCAGCGGGGGCGTTTCTCGGCGGCTTCTTGGACGCGGTTTTCGCCGACGGCGCGGAGGCCGTAGCGGGCGGCGTAGTCGGCGGCGGCGACGGGGTGGGTCTTGGTGACGGCGAGCAGTTCGACGGTGGCTGGATCACGGCCGGCGGCGGCGCAGGCGGCGGCGATTTGAGCGCGGACGACGTCGGCGCGGCGGACAAATTCTTCGTAGGCGATAAACATGGGAAGCGGTGAGTGTTTAGAAAAACTAATTAGGTGTTTGCCGCCTAGCGGGCGTTTCTCCTGTGTAGCACTCAACGTGCGCTAATTATGCAAATTGAGAATTTTAAAATTTTTGCGGACTTGGTGGAGACGAAGAGCTTTTCCAAGGCCGCTAAACTCAATGGCATCACCCAATCTGCGGTGAGCCAGCAGGCGCGGGCGATGGAGCGCCATTTTAAGACGCTGTTGATCGACCGGAGCCAGAAGCAGTTTCAGCTCACGCGCGAAGGCTACCGCGTCTACGAGTCGGCCAAGGAGATGTTGCACACCTACGACAAGCTCATGTGCGAGTTGCAGGAGATGAAAAAAGTCATCAGCGGGACGATCCGCATTTCCACGATTTACTCGATCGGCCTGCACGAGTTGCCGCCGTTCATTAAAAAATTCCTGCACGATTTCCCCTCCGTCAACGTACGCGTGGAATACCGCCGCTCGAACCTCGTCTACGAAGACATTTTGCACAACGCCGTGGATTTCGGTCTCGTGGCGTTCCCCGTGAAACAGCGCCAGATCGAGGTGCTGCCCTTCCGCAACGATCATCTCGTGCTCATCACCCCGCCCGGACATCCGCTGGCGAAGCGCACCGAGATCGACGTGAAAGAATTGGGCGCGCAGAAATTTATCGGCTTCGACCCCGACATCCCGACGCGCAAGGCCGTCGACCAGATCTTCCGCGAGCACAAACTCGAGATCGAGCCCGTCATGGAGTTCGACAACATCGAGACCGTGAAGCGCGCCGTCGAAATCGATCACGGTATCGCGATCGTCCCGCAGGCGACCGTCGCTCAAGAAGTGAAGCAAGGCTCGCTCGTCATGCTGCATTTCAAGGGTCGAGCTTTCACCCGGCCGCTCGCGATCTTGCACCGCAAGGGCCGCGTCTTGACGCCCGCGATGAAGAAATTTGTCGAAATCCTCGGCCTCGATCTGCCCGAGATGCGCGAGAGCTGAGACCGCTTGGCTCTGCGACTCGTGCG
>CAJAFD010000405.1 GCA_903938935.1 uncultured Opitutia bacterium | reverse complement strand
GGTGGCGAACGGCACGAGGAAGAGGCCTTTGAAATCGATCACGCCGGCTTTGGTGTAGATGTCCTGCATGAGCCACGGGCAGATCGAGAACGCGAGGCGTGCACCGAGGCCGAGGATTTGGAGGTTGAAGAGCCCTTGGGCGCTCGAACGGATATCCTTCGGGAAATAGGCGTCGACGAAGATGTAGACCGTCGCGAAGAAGAACGCGTAGCAAACGCCGTGGAGGACTTGGATCAAAATGATCGCCGAGGCGCTCTGCGGCATGAACGCGTAGACGGCGAAGCGGGCGGCGTGGCCGAGGATGCCCACGATCATCGTGGTGCGCCAACCGAACTTCTTCAGGGTCGCGCCGAGGACGAACATGGTGAGGATTTCGGCGACTTGGCCGATGCTCATGATGGGTGCGATCCAGTTGGCGGCGATGCCGACGCCGCCGTCTTTGACCGGTGTGCCGAGGAAGACGCCCGTCCAACTGAAGTAGCAGTTGTGCACGAAAGAATCGGCCAACGTGACGAGCCAGAGGACGAGAATGAACGGGTGCTTGAGGAGTTTGAGGGCTTCGAGCCACGCGAGTTTTTCGACGGTGCCATCGGCCACGGCGAGTTTTTTCGCGGTGCGCGGGAGTGTCAGGCTGAAGGCGGCGAGGGCGAGCGAGGCGAGGCCGGCGACGATGAAAGTCCAGCGGGTGGCGGCTTTGGCGGCGTCACCAGTGAGTGGATTCGCGAGGGCTTTGCCAAGCCAGTCGACGAGGCCGGCGGGGTGCGCGGCGTCGACGGCGGCCCAGTTGACGAAGATGAACGTGAAGGGCCACGCGGCGAGAATCCAGCCGACGGTGCCGCCCATGCGCACGATGCCGAATTCCTTTTCCGGGTTCTTCATATTGGCGAACGCGATCGAATTGGTGATCGAGATTGTCGGCACGTAGAGGAGGCAGTGCACGAGCATCAGCAGGAAGAACGGGAGACATTCTTTGGTGAAACCGCAGCCGAGAATCGCCAGGCCGCCGATGAGGTGGGAGAAGGCGAGGAATTTCTCGGGGTTAAATTTCCGGTCGGCCCACTGGTTGCTGAAGAACATGCCGACGATCGAGGCGACCGGGAAGGCGTTCAGAATCAGCGACTGTTGGCCGGGCGTGAAGCCGAGGCTCGGGAGGTAGCCGAAGATCAACGGGAGCCACGCGCCCCAGATGAAAAACTCGAGCACCATCATGAAGAAGAGGCGACCTTTAGGGGAAGATTCGGAGGTGGACATAGAGGTAAAACGAGGAGGGCGGAGGGTGGCGAGAGCGGGCGAAAGAAAACCTGAACGAACAAGAATAGAAAGAACGTGGCACGGGCGCGCGGCGCGGGGCGAGCCCGAAGATGCAGGAGTTGCGTGGTCGTCGAGAAGTGGCGTGACCGCAGGACCCGAGCGTGGGTAGGCTGGGGACGCCGATGAGTGCGTCTACTACCGATCCGAAAAAAATCCTGCGTGAGCTGGTCGCGTTGCCGAGTGTGCATCCGGAGGCGGACGCGGTGGGGACGGTGCCGGGGGAAGCGGCGATGGCGGGGTGGATGGCGGATCATTTGCGGACACTCGGGGCGGCGGTGAAAATCTCGCTGATTGCGCCGGGGCGGCCGAGCGTGGTGGGCGTGTTTGAGCCGGCACGGAAGGCGCGGGCGACGGTGGTGTTTGCGCCGCACCTCGACACGGTGGGCGT
>CAJAFD010000404.1 GCA_903938935.1 uncultured Opitutia bacterium | reverse complement strand
TGACTGGAGAGTTCGGCGGGTTGACGGGGGGATTTCGTCTTGGACGCTGGAAGATAAAGATTAATCTCATCGCTTTAACCTTAAGCACCTCAACCCACCGTAGGAATTTTCCATGCGGGCGGGTTGTTTTTACACTACCTACCGATGAATCCTCAAACCGTTAGCTCTGCTCGTTGTTCGTCCGTCCGCCTTTGGCGTGGCGTTGTCAGTTTATTGGTCATGTTGGGCCTTGCGGGCTCAACCAGTTTTGCCGCTGATGTGACGGCCACGGGTAATATCACGGGTGCGGTCACCAGTGTGGGTACGAAAAACGCGTTGCAAGGCGCCACCGTGAGCATTCCCGCGCTGAAACGCACGGAGTTCACCGACAACGCCGGCGTCTTCAATTTTCAAGGCATCCCCGCTGGGACGCAGGAGATAGTGGTCAACTACACGGGTTTCGCGGAAAGCCGGGAGCGCGTCGTGGTTTCTTCTGGCCAAACGGCGCGATTAGACGCGGTCCTGCGCTCTTCGGAAGTCGTCGCCATGGCGGCGTTCACGGTCGAGACGCAGCGGGAAGGGCAGGCACTGGCGCTCACGGAGCAGCGTAATGCCGCCAACGTCAAAAACGTCACCGCTTTCGACGAGTGGGGCGTGCTCCCGACTCAAAACGTCGGTGAACTCGTTTCGCGTATGCCCGGCATCACGTTCACGACCGATGAGGATAATCTCATCAACAACGTGAGTATCGGCGGTCTCCCCGCTAGTTACACCCGCCTCAACATCGACGGCATGTCCTCGACCGGCGTCGGTGGCGATGGCCGCACGGCGACCCTGCACTCTTTTTCTGGTTCGATGTATGAATCGGTTGAAATCATCGCCGGCCAGACGCCCGACAAGCGGGCCGATTCTCTCGGTGGTCAGCTCAACCTCAGGACGCGTTCGCCGCTCGCGATGAAGGAAAAACGCCGTTTCAGCTACGGCGTGAGCGGCCGCTGGTTTCCCTCGTGGTCGGATCGCAATTACACCGTCTCCGAGCGCCCGCTGCGTCCTGATTTCAACGGTAGTTACACCGAAGTGTTCGATGCGTTTGGCGGCAGTCGCAACCTCGGCATCGCCATCACCGCCTCTTACCAAGAAGTGCTCAACCCGCACGATAAAGACGTGCTCCTTTACGAAAACACCACCAATTCGCTCGCCCAGTTACGTGATTACACCCGCCAGAGTGGTTTGAACGATCGCTTTCTCACCGGCTTCAGCGCCCGCGCCGATTACCGTTGGTCGCCCGCCACGTTGGTCTCGTTGCGGTTTCTCTACAACGCCGGTTCCGAACCGTATTTTAACTACACCGACGTGAATCCGTGGTTGGCCAGCAACCTCACGATCTACGACCCGCAGACCAATCCCACGGGTGGCATCAAGTCCGGTTACACCACCAACCGCATCGAGTTTATGCCCGTGAACAACACCACGCTCCAACCTGGCGGCGTGGCCGTCGGCGCCGCCCAGATGCGCCTCAATCCTCAGCGCTATTCGTTCACGAGCAAAAATCCTACTGGCACGCTCGCCTTCGAGCACAATTGGGGCCGCCTTAAAGTCGATCACGCTTACCGCTGGAGCAATACCCACTGGAATTCCGGCGCCGGTCGGCAGCGCGAAAACGGCACCGTCAGCATGCGCACCAAAGACGCCATCGGCTTCATCCTGGATTACTCCAATCCCCGCGGCCAAGTCTACACGCCCACTAGCGGCGCAAATGTCTACGACGCGGCCAGCTACACGCCCTTCGTGACGTCTGCGGCCAACGCCACCACGCAACCTGTGCCCGTCACCTCCACGGTGTTTAACAAACGCGACACCGTCACGGACACCAACGAGGTCAGCGCCAACGTCAACTTGAGCTACCTGCTCCCGACCGCTCTACCGATCACCCTCAAAACCGGTTTCGACACGGTTAACCGTCGCGTCAACAACCGCCCCGTTTTACCGCGTCGTTGGTATGGCGTCGTCGGCTCCGTGTTGCCCACTTCCGGGCTCATGCCGTTGACCGAGTTTGAGCGTCAAAACAGCGGCGGCAAACGCCTCCCCGTGGTCGATCCCGCGGCGATCAGCACCACGTTGGGCAACAGTGCCCTCTGGTATGAAGACGTGAACTTCACCGCCACCCAGCAATACACCAACCGCCGCATCATGGAGGAAGGCGTCGACGCCGCCTACATTCAGGCCAGCACCAAGGTCGGCCGCTTGGCGGTCCTCGGTGGCGTCCGCATGGAAGACGTCAACACCGACACGTTCACGTATTTCCGCGCGCGCACCACCACGATCGCCGCGCAACCCGATCATTTCAAACGCGCCGAGATGGATTTCCGCCGCCTCGCGGTCGACGGTAGCTACACCAAATCGTTCCCAAGTATCCATCTCGCTTACGATTTGACGTCCAACCTCAAGGCCCGCGCCAGTTGGTCCACCAGCTACGGTCGCGCTCCGTTGGCCTCCCTCGTCACTGCCGCCACGGCCAACGACACGGTCCGCACGCTCACCATCGGCAACCCCGCCCTCAAGCCCCAGCTCGGCAAGAACCTCGATCTGAAACTCGAGTATTACTTTAAGACCGGCATGGTCACCGTCCGCGGTTACCAGAAAAACATCACCGACTACATCGGTTCCGCCGGCCGCTCTGGGCAAATCGTCGGCACCGGCAACGACAACGGTTTCGAGGGCCTCTACGAAGGCTACGAGATTGTCCAACCGTTGAATCTCGGTGACGCGACCTACAAGGGCCTCGAATTCGATTACCGCCAACGTCTCACCTTCTTGCCCGGATTGCTGAAGGGCCTCACGGCCCGCGCCAACTACACTTACCTTCAATCCAAGGGTAAGTTTGCGGGCACGATCGGCTTCAACCCCGGTCAAGTCGCGGGCTTCATCCCTCGCGCCTACAACGTTGGCCTGCTTTATAACTACCGGAAATTCGGCGCCTCCTTCGACGTCAACTACACCGGCAAATATCCCGTGACTTACAGCCTGACTGCGCCCGGCGGCAATCGTTACCGCAAAGACTGGACCGTCATGAATGTCGGCCTCACCTACGAAATCTTCCGCGATACGAAGGCATTCATCAGCCTTAACAACATCGCGCAGCAAGGTCCCGAAGAATACATGTTTGAACAAACCCGCACGCGCAGCATCTGGATCGTGCCGCGCACGTTGAAATTCGGCATTACGGGCCAATTCTAAACGACGCCCAACCCTCCTTTTACGGGGGCGATCCCAACCGGATCGCCCCTTTTTATTTTCCCTCTCGTTCATGACGCTCCGTTCTCTCTGCCTTTTCCTCGCCTGCGCCTTCGCTGCGGGCGGGTTGCTCGCCGCCGCTGAAACCACGGCTCCCGCTGCTGCGCCCGATCCGATCGCGCCGCTTCTCGCCAAGCCACTCTATCAATTCACCGAGGCCGAGACCGGCCGCTACCTCGCGCACCTCCAGGCCACCGAACCCGATCTGCGCCGCCGCATCGTCCACCTCGCGCGCAAAAACATCGGCCAGCCCTACGAGATTTATCTGCTCGGCGAGATGCCGTTTGAGACCTACGATCCGCAGCCGATCTATTGCCTCGGCAAGAGCGACTGCCTCGTCTTCACCGAGCACATCTACGCCATGGCACTCACGCGCGACTGGACCGGCTTTATCCGTCTCCTCCAACGCATCCGCTACCGCGACGGCCACCTCGGCGTCGCTTCCAGAAATCATTATACGGAACTCGATTGGAATCATTCCAACCGCTGGCTCGTGCGCGATCTCACTACCGAACTCGCCGGCGCCAAAGCCGTCCCTTACGAAGAAAAAATCGATCGCGCCAAATTTCTCCTCGGCCGCTACGGTCTCAAAACGTCCGTCCCCATCGAGTTGTTCCGCGATACCTACATCCCGCTCGACGCCCTCGACGCCGCGCTCCCGCACCTGCGCGATGGTGATTTTGTTAACGTCGTCCGCGCCTCGATCACGCCCGGCAGTCACCCCAACGCCGAGATCTACGGCGGCAACGCTTGGGTCGGCCACACCGGCTTCATCGCGCATGGGCCCGACGGCACGGTTCATCTGATTCACTCCGCCGAACCCGCCGTGCGCGAAGAACCCATCGCGGAATTTATCGCCCGCTCCCGCGAAAAAGCCGCCGCGCCCGGCGCCAAGCAACGTCTCGTCGGTTTCAAGTTTCTCCGGCTCGCCGATGATCCGCTCGCCCAACTCCGTCAGCTCGACGGCCCCGACGCCCCGCGCGTGACCTTGCCCAACGGCGCGGGCTTCTGATTGCGTCTTCGCTTCATGGCTTCCGTTCCTCCTTCCATCGCCGCGCTCCCCGCCCGCACGCCCGCACTCGGCGCGCTCCTCGAGCGCTGGTGCAATATCAACTCCGGCTCCGGCCACGCCGCCGGTCTCACGCGCATGCGCGAGACGCTCCGCGCTGATTTCACCCAAGCGTTCCCCGCCGCCACGATCACGGAACTCGTAACCGACGCCCCCGGTTTCAATCCTCCCGGCTCGCGCGCGCTCAGCATCAGCCTGCGCCCGACCGCGCCCACGCAAGTCATCCTCTGCGGCCACTTCGACACCGTCTACGAAGCCGACGACGCGTTTCAAACGTGCCGCTGGCTCGACGCCACCACGCTCAACGGCCCTGGCACCGCCGATATGAAGGGCGGCCTCGTCACGCTGCTCGCCGCGCTTCAAGCCTTCGAAGCCACGCCCCACGCTGCGCGCGTCGGCTGGGAAGTACTGCTCACGCCCGACGAAGAAACCGGTTCGCACGGCACCGTGGATCTTTTCCGCGCGGCTTCGCGCCGGCACCAATTTGGTTTCGTCTTCGAACCCGGCCGTCCCAACGGCAACATCATCCATTCGCGCAAAGGCACCGGCGGTATCGTCGCCACCTGCCACGGCCGCGCCGCGCACGCCGCCAAAGTCCCCAACGACGGCCGCAGCGCCATTCTCGCTCTCGCCGAGTTTCTCCTCGAGGTGGCGAAAATTCCCTCTGAGATGGCCGACGTGATGGTCAACGTCGGCAACATCCGCGGCGGCACCGCCGCGACCAACGTCGTCCCGCACTTCGCCGAATCCGAGATCGATATCCGCATCACCCAAGTCGCCGACGGCGCGCCGCTCCTCGCGCGTTTCCACGCCATCGCCGAGCGCTACAACACCCGCGACGGCATCCAGCTCACGCTCAAAGGCGGCTTCAACCGTCCGCCCAAAGAATGTCTCCCCGCCGAAGAAGCCGCATTCCCCGAGTGGCAACGCGCCGCAGCCGATGTCGGCGTGGCGCCGTTCACGTGGGTGCACGGCGGCGGCGGCTCGGACGGCAATTTTCTCACCGCCGGCGGCCTGCCCAACCTCGATGGCGTCGGCCCCATCGGCGATAATCTGCACAGCAACCGCGAGTTTTGCCGCGTCGAGACGATCGCGCCCCGCGCGCAGATCGTAGCGCTCTTTTTGCACCGGGTCGCCGCCGGAGAAATCACGTTACCGCCGGCGAAAGGTTAACGTTTCGCACCGCGCGTGCGGTCGAAGAAAAAAAATCAGAACGTCCGCTCGAGCGTTTGCCCCGGCGTGAGCGGACGCCACGCGGCGCCGAATTCACGCAGCGCGGTGCGCACGCGCGTGAGTTCGTCGGGCGTGAGCGCGAGCGCCGGCACGCGTTCTTTTTTGCAGGCGGCGGCGAGTTTCACAGCGAAGGCGGCCGGCTCGCTGGCGCCACCCCATTGCTCGGCGGCGAGACAGGCGACCAACGCTTCGCTTTGGCGAAGGCGCGGGATTTTTGCCGGAGATTTTTTCGCAGCCTGAAACGTTGCCGTCACGCCGGCGAAGTCGGCTCCCTCAGCGATCTGGCCAAAAAATCCGTCGCGCCAACCAAGCGTCGTTTCGATCACGAAGTGAAACGCCGCGTGCGGGAGAATCGCCTGCTTGTGCATTTCGCCGCTCGTGCGAGTGTTGTCGGCGCGGAGGCACGTGAGCGCATCGGCGGGCGCAGACGGTGCATTTTTGGTGAAACGAACGAGCATGAAAAAAGCGGGAGACGCGGGTTTAGCCGAACTCAAACCGAGCGCGCGAGCAAGCGGCGCACGCCTTCGATGGGCGCC
>CAJAFD010000403.1 GCA_903938935.1 uncultured Opitutia bacterium | reverse complement strand
TCACGGACGGCTGCCCGCAGGTGCAGCCGCGCTTTGGGGCTGGGTTCCACGTGCACGAAGCGGTTGCCCGTGCGCGGACTGCGTCGCCACGCGAAGTCGAAACCGAGGAAGCGGAAGGAATTCTGCTGGAAGTTCACTAGCCGGGTTTTCGCTTCGTTGGTTGCGCATGACCACAAACGCATGGAGCCGCCAGCCGAACCGCTCCGCCGCTTCGCACAGACAGGTCTGAAACGACTGCGCCGCACCCTTGCTCGCAAACAGGTCGCGCCGGTAGTTCCCGCGATTAATCACGTGATAACAGGCCCCCGCCCACTCGATTCTCACCTTGCGCACCATGACTTGCAAAAGCGCCAGAGCTTGCGCCGTCTGTCAAGAGTCAATACGTGACCCCGTTTGCCATTCTCCGCTCTCTCCGGCGACGATCGGCACGCCGTGGCGCGCCCCGCTCAGCATCTATTATAGCTTTGCCTCCTCTCCCGGCGGACAAGATGTCGTGCGTCTCGACACCCGGATGGCGCAAATCCCCGGCAATCCCCAGGCCATGACCTACGATGCCGATGGCAACGTCACCAACGACGGCATCTGGAGTTACTCGTGGGACGGCGAAAACCGCCTCATCCGACTTACGACCGTCGCCGCCCCGAGCACCGGCTACCCGCAGATCACCCTCACATTCCGCTACGACTACCTCGGCCGCCGCGTCGAAAAGCTCGTCATCGACAACGCCAGCAACCGACTGCTCACCGGCCGCCGCTTTCTTTATGACGGCTGGAACCTGATCGCCGAGTATGCGCTCAACCCTCAGCTCTCGACGCTCAGCCTCTTCCGATCTTATACGTGGGGCCTCGACATCACCCGCACGCTGACGGATGCTGGCGGCGTGGGTGCCCTCCTCCAAATCGCCGATCACCGCAGCGGGAAAACGTATTTTCCCGCCTACGACGGCAACGGCAACATCACGGCGCTCGTAAATTCGAGCACGGGTGCCGTCGCCGCCGCCTACGAATACTCCCCCTTCGGCGAACCACTCCGCGCCGACGCCCCCGACTCCGTCGTCGCCGACCAACCCTTCCGCTTTTCAACCAAATACACGGATAGCGAAACCGGCCTGGTTTACTACGGGCGCAGATACTATGATCCGAAGCAGGGGAGGTTTTTAGGGCGCGACTCGATTGAAGAACTCGGAGGCAGAAATCTCTACGGGTTTTGCGGCAACAATGGCGTGAATCGCTGGGACATGCTGGGTAACCTGCCGTCTGAGGTGTTCGCTCTGTTTGGCGACAACGGCTTTGGCAATGGCTGGTCAAATGGCAACGCGCCCGAGAATTTTTCGACAACGGACAGTGCGGGAAGGTATTGGACACTCACTCCCCAGTGGAACGAGGGATCGGTGATGAGCTACGGATTGTCCTTCGCCGAGCAAAACCGGCGAGGGGGCTGGGACACCACCAATGTGGTGGCTTTCAACGGCGACGGGCATTTCATGGATGCGTCGGATTTCGCCTACTCGGCGAATTCCGCGATGTATGATCCCGGTTTTGATTGGAATACGCTTTTCCCGGACGACCCTTCGACTACAGGCCATCTCTTTGGAGCGGGGGGACTATTTGGTCCCAAAGTTCCGGCAAGTCGTGTGATCATCGGCACTCCAATCGTTGTCGCCGCTGCTGGAATGGTTACCACGGTGCCCGGAATCTTGCCCAACACCACTGGCGGAGTGAGCGCCGTTGGTAGTTGGCTTAGTAGAGCCGGCGCTTGGATTCTTACTGCAGCTGATACGACGTTATTGGGGCCGCTTGGCGGGATACTGATGCTCACGCCGACCGCGATGGGAAATGGGGAAATCCGGACGACGTTCGATCAGACGGCATTTAATCTACCGAACGTTCTTAATTCCCAGGATAAGCGCTTAAGCGATTGGGAAATCAAGCAGCTACAAAATGCCGGAATCGATCCGCACGATTTGAAGCCCCAGATTCAAGGCAGCCGATACGATTTGTTCAAGGATGGCCAGGGCAACATCATCGTTAAGCCGAAGGATGGTTCCGGACCTGGCGAGGCCACTGGTATCAACATCAAAGATCTGCCGCCAAAAAACTAGGCTGCTTTCATGAGTGAAAAAATAATCATTCGCGTCGTAGTGAGCAGCGAAGCCAAGTTGGCTGAGGAAATCGAAACCCGGATTGGTCTCAGTGCTGATCGAGTTTGGAGAAAGGGCGAGTTTCGGCCCAAAACCATCATCCGCGAAAAAACCTCGGGCTGGATAATTGAGAACGAGTTTCCCGTGAGCACCGAAATTGAGGAGGCGGTGTGTGTGACTTTGCGCCGGCTCGATCCCCTCGGCGAGAAGCTGCACGAACTCGGCTCTGAGTTCCGAAAGGAACTCTCCGTTGTGATCTACTGCTCTCGAATGCCAGCGATGGCTCTTTCGTCAGCTGTCACCAAGATGCTTGGTGCAAACGATCTCGGTCTCGACTTCGATTTTTTTATTTCCCCCGAGTCAGCCGCGGAAGC
>CAJAFD010000402.1 GCA_903938935.1 uncultured Opitutia bacterium | reverse complement strand
GGCCGTGGACGGCGTTGGGTGTAAAATAGAGGAAGAACGGGGCCGCGTGGTTGGCCTCAATCCAGGCGGTCGCCTTCGCGGTGATGGTTTCCATGATGCGGTCGACGACGCGAGGCGTCTGGATGCCTTTGGTCGTGCCTTTTGCTTCGGCGCCGGCGATAACGATTTTTTCGCCGGGGATGCGGCCGACGAAGTTTTCATCTTCGATATACGCGTGCGGGCCGTTGCCGGGATTGCCGCCGAGGCCAAAAAAATAATCGAAGCCAACGGCGCGTGGGCCGGGTTTCAGCGGTTGGTTCCAATCAACCTCGGGTGCTCCAGCCTGAAAGCCGAGGTGCCATTTGCCGACTGCGGCGGTGCGGTAGTTTTGGGATTTACAGAGCGAGGCGAGCGTGAGGCGGCCCGGCTCGATATGAAGCGGCGCGTTCGGCCCGAGCACTTCGCCGTCTTTGATACTCGAGCGCCAGTAGTAGCGGCCGGTCATCAAGCCGTAGCGGGTGGGCGAACAGACGGAACCGGACGCATAGGCCTGGGTGAAGCGGCGGCCCTCTTGAGCGAGGCGGTCGAGGTGCGGAGTTTTCAGGCCCGTGGCGCCATACGAACCAAGGCTGCCGTAGCCAAAATCATCGGCGAGGATGACGATGATCTTGGGGCGGGTGGCTGTGGCTGCGTGGGTGTGTAATGGCGTAAAATAAGATAAGAGGGTGGCCGCAAAAATAAGCGCCGGCCTCCAGTGAAAAAAAATCATGGAGGGGTAATGGAGTTAATGAGGTGACGCGTCTTTATCGCGTCGTCGCAGAGCGGCTCAGGATTTCTTTTTTTGCTTCGCGAGGTTTTCGGCGCGGTTTTGGTTTTTGGGCGTTTTTACCTCGGCAAAGGCGCGGGGTTTTACGTCGTCGGCCAACATTTCGGCGATCAAGGGGTCGTGATTTTCTACGCCCCATTTTCTGAGTCGTTCGCGCAAGGTGAGTAAAATTTGGCGGTGAGCGGGGTCGCGGGCGAGGTCAGTCATCTCGCCGGGGTCTTTGGCGAGATCGACGAGGGACTCGCGAGTTTGGCCGTGGGTGTAGACGCAGTATTTGTAGCGGTCGGTGCGAATCATGCGGCCTTCGGTCGTGGGTACGTTGCCATCCACGGGGAAAGTTTGGGACATGTTGTTTTGGACGACCACGTCGTCACGCCAGACGGAGATGGGCTCGTCGTTGACGAGGGGGCGCAGGCTGAGGCCGGTGAGTTTGGCGGGGCGGGCGACTTGGGTGAAGTCGAGCATCGTGGGCAAAATATCGATGCCCGTGTTAGTGAATTTATTCGAGAGGCGAGCGACGCGCTGGCCGGGTGCGCTGACGATGAGGGGGACGCGGGCGGATTCTTCGTACAGGACGGTTTTTTGATTAAAGCCGTGGGCGCCGGCGCATTCGCCGTGGTCAGCGGTAAAGACGATGAGGGTGTTGTCCTCGAGCCCGGCGGTTTGGAGAGCGTCGAGAACTTTGCCGATCTCGGCGTCGACTTTTTCGATGAGGCGGTAGTAGCCCCAGCGCAGGGCTTGCCACATCTCGGGGCTAAATTTGGCGACGGGGAATTGGGGGTTGGCGTGGTAGCCGCTGCGGATGCGGGTCATGGCATCGGGTTCGTTGCGCGGCGGGGCGAGATTGGCGGGCGCGGGTGGTCGCTGGGCGACGGGCGGGGGTTCGCCGATGGGGCCGTTGTTGAGCTCTTGCCCGCGCGCCAGTTCGCAGACGTTGTGCGGATTGAGAAAACTGACGACGAGGAGGAAGGGGCGGTCGTGTTTGCGGGCGATAAATTTGCGGGCGAGGTCGGCGTTGTCGGCGTCGATGTGGCCGGTGTCGAGGGTTTGAAAACCGTGGGTTGGAGTGGCGGCTTCGTTGTAGGCGAGGTGCCATTTTCCGAAGTAAGCCGTTTGGTAGCCGGCGCGAGCGAAGTACGTGCCCATGGTGACAAAGTCGGTGGGATCGAGGGTGATCTTGGAGTTGTCGGTTATCTTGGTCTCATGCGGGAGGCGACCGGTGAAGATGGAGTTGCGGGCAGGCATACACAGGGGGTTGGGTGTGTAGGCCTTGGTGAAATACGTGCCGCGGGCGGCGAGGCGATCGAGGGCGGGAGTCTTGATGTAGCGATCTCCCATCCTGAAGCTCATGGCATCGGCCGAGTGTTGGTCGGTCATGATGAAGAGGATGTTGGGTGGCGCGGCAGACGCGGTCGCGAGTAAGGATGCGAGGGAGAGGGCGCGCAGGATGAAATTTTTCATAGAGGAAGCGAAAAAGCGGGCGGGGTTTTAATGCACTCGGGAGAGTTGAGTGCGTGGGTTAACGATAAGTGCTCGGCTCAGGAATCGTCGTCGTCGAGACCAGCTTTTTTGCGGCGTTTGGCTTCAGCTTTGGAACGGGATTTGGGCATGGCTTTGATGGTCTCCAGGCGGTCGCCTAAGTGGCTGGCTTCCTCGGCGGGGCGACCGAGCGCGCCTTTCTCACCAATCAGAAACAGGGGGTGATAAAGGTGTTCCTGCTTCGGGTCTTTGGAGCAGATGAGCATCGCGGCGTCGGGGTGGGCGTTGCGGGCGAGAGCGGTGGCTTGAAAGCCAACGTCGGGACGCGAAAAAAGGGTCGCTCCCTTGGCCCAAGTTAGGCCGCCATCGGTGGTTTTCCACCAGTTGACTTCGGCTTTGCCGTCGTGGTTTTGGGTGAGCAGGGCGCGCACGGTGAGGGGGGAATCGACGATGAAATCTCCGTCGGTGCTCTTGCTGTAATCGGCGCCGATGGTGGTGGGTTTTTGCCAGGCTTTGCCGTCCCAACGGTAGTAGCGGATCTGGCCGGGGAAGCGGAAGAAAATATGCGGATGGCCCTCGGCGTCGACGTGGCAGGAGCCGTGGTTGGATTTTTCTGTGCCGGTGGCTTGGATGAGCGTGAGTTTATCGGCGGATTCTTTGGTCACGGGCATTTTTAGCGCGGCGCCTTGGACGTTGGTCCAGGAATCGTCGCGGCAATCCATGAGCATGTAATACGTGTTGTTGCGGTGGGCGTTGTGGCCGGGGTTGGCGCAGGGGTGGTAGACGTAGGAAGCGGTGATCGTGTCTCCCTTGCCTTGGTCGAACCAAGCATACCAGGAGTCGTGGACGGTGAGACTGCCGGCGGCGGCCTTGTGTTTGATGATAGAGATTTGGGGTCCAAAGGTTCGACCATCGTCGACGGATTTTTGATAAACCCAATCGCTGCGGTGCGAGCCGTGCCAGTAAAACAAGTACAAGTCACCGTTGCTCATTTTGACCCATTGGCTGTAGGTGCCGAAAGGGGAAACGTTCTCTAAAGTTTCCCAGGCGGAAATGTCGCGAGGTTTTTTTGAAACGACATGAATCTGTCGGCCTTTGCCCGGGGTGCCGAAGTTGTTTGGGCCGAATTTAGCTTCGCCGCCGTGGCCACCGAAGATGAGATGGATGTAGCCTTGGCGGTCGACGATGAGCGCGGGGCGGCCATGGTTGTCGAGTTCACCGGGATCAACTTGGTCAGGGGATTTACCCATGGGATTCACCCCAGCTTGGAAGGGGCCGATCCATTTCCCTGTGGTGTGATCATAGGCCGCTACGTAGGGATCTTCGTGCGGGCCGGAATAGGCGACGTAGGTCACGCCTTGGTAGTGCTCGGCGGCCGGATGCTGGAGTGTGCTGACGGGGTTGCCGTAGCCGTTGTCGGAAAAATGCTCGACGTTGGCGGCATTTAAGAAACTGCGGCAGCCGAGTAGAACACTCAGGATGATCAGGCGGCAGTACAAACGAGTGCGTGGAGGCATAGGGTAGAAGCGACGCCTAAGGGCGTGGTTAAGGGTGGGTAAAAGTTAAAGACGAGACGACGGAGAACAAGATGCGAAGTTGCGCTTTCAAGGGCGCAGCTAGCGCTCTTCGGTTTGAAGCTGGGTAACCGCAACCCGAAGAGGTGCACGCAGGCTTGTCAGCCTCGCGGGT
Organism: uncultured Opitutia bacterium; assembly: GCA_903938935.1. Lineage (GTDB taxonomy): Bacteria > Verrucomicrobiota > Verrucomicrobiia > Opitutales > Opitutaceae > Tous-C4FEB. Next base: position 9,697 of record CAJAFD010000402.1, on the reverse strand, counting down.
CTGCAAGCGTTGCGCAATGAGAGTCGCTCGAAACGTCGAGCGGGAGGCTGATGTGGCGCCGGCGCGCGGCTTTATGGGTCGCGGGAACCGCGCGGTAGGGGCAGATCCAGTTGCACGAGCGCTTCGGCGAAGAGGAGGCGACGTTGCTCGGGGCTCAGGCCAGGTTCGAATACGGCGGTGTCGTAGTCGCGGTAACGTTGCCAGCTTTCTTGGTCGGAAAATTTTTGGGCGAAATGCTTGATGAGTCCATCGACGTCGGCAGCGGTGGCGTCGGCTTTGAGTCTGGTTTTGGCGACTTCGAGCAAGGATTTTTGAATAAAGTCTTTCTCGCGGATGAGCGCGGAGACGCGGCGGGATTGCTCGGCGTTAAACGAAGCGAGTTCGGCGCGTAGAGCCGTGACTTTGTTTTCCACGGCGCGCGAGGAACGTCGGTTGGAGACGATTTCGATAGCGTAGGAATCGCCGAGGCGGATGTATTCGACGCGGTTTTCAGGGAAGGCGGCTTTAATCGCCGCGAATTTTTCCACGAGGGTGCGTTGGAGCGATTGTTTTTCGCGGAGAAAACCGGCGATGCGGGTATTGAGTGCTTCGGAAATGACGGGTGCGTCGGGCCGTGAGGCGCGGGGATAGGGAGCGAGCAACGTGCGGATTTCCTCGGCCTGAATTTCGATTTGGGCGAGGGCCGGTGCTTGTTCCTCCGCGAGGGCGCGGAAGGCTTTGGTGCGATTAAAACTGAAGAAGGCGCGGTCGTTTTTATAGATCGCGGTGCGGAGGGCGGATTTGAGTTGGGTCTTGGCGGCTTGATAGGCGTCGATCTTGGCGGTGATTTCCGGCGAAAGGTCGTCGGGCAGGCGGATGCGGGCAGTCTCGGGGGTGAAGAAAAAATAGGGCTTGGGTGCATCCAGGCTTAGGTCGGCGGTCGGCTCGGTGAGAGGTTGATCCAGTTCCATGGCGAGTTCGCGGAGGAGGCGACGCTGGGCGGGGGAGAGTCCGGGGGAGAAAAAAGCGGAGGCGCGGATGACCTTGAACTCGTCGATGCGCGATTCATAGCGGAGGTCGTCGCCGAGCGCCCAGGTGCGGTTGTCATTCCAGTCAGCGCCGCTCTGGAAGAAGGAGCCGTGAACGAGATTCTCGCGGAGGGCTTCGGCTTCGATTTCGAGGGTGGCAAGGATAGGGGTTTGTTGCGCGGCGAATGCTTGGAGGATGCGGGCGCGTGCGGCGGGTTCGGCGTCGCGCGCGGCGGTAAGTTGGGCGTGGAGTTCGATCAGTTGGGCCGAGCGAGCGGCTTGATAGGCGTCGAGTCGGGTGCGTTGTTTTTTCGAGAGATCCTCGCGGTGGAGGTGGGCGCTCAGGGGCGCGTAGAAAGGCTCGCCGACGTAAGGGAGGAGTTGCGGAAGTTGGGTCTCGGGTTGGCTCAGGCCGTAGCGGCGGAAGAGTAAAATCGGACCACCGAGAGGAGGCGGCGTGGGCGGAAAAAAGAAGGTCGCTAACGGGGCATAGTAATAACTGGTCGTGCTGAAACTTGGGTTGCTGAAGCTACCATTGTAGTTCGACGAATTGTAATTCGGGTAGTACTCGACCCGCTCGTTGTAGACCGGTTGGTTGGTGTAGGCGGCCGTGGGTGGTGGAGTCGGCTCGGTTGGAGTCGTCGTCGCGGGTGCGCTGGCGCGGACAACGCACAGGGTTAAGGCTAAGCTTAAAACGAGCGCGGAGATGATGGATAATCGTGCGCGGCAGCACCGAAGATCAGGGGTCGTATTCATGGCGGCAGGTGGGGATTGGAAATCTGTTTACGGGGGTAAACAGCGAGGGAGACTCCTAGGCTAACTACGCGTGAGCGTCGCATTTCGCGGATTTTTTACAAGTTGCATCTGTGGGGCAACGGATATCCAGCACCGTGCCGAGCGTTCCGGCGTGCGAATCAGGTAAGCCGTGTGCGCTTCTAAATTTTCCCGCGCAAGAGCAGCCAAACATAACCGATGCGCTCACGCACCGCCGCGGTGCTACGCTCCAGTGATTCGACGCTCCAACTGTATTCGTGCCAAGATGGGTTGGGATTGGGGCGCGCTTTATAGGCCGTGGGGCAGGGGAGAACTTTGAAGCCGACGCTGCGGAATAACGCCGTCGCGCGCGGCAAGTGCCAGGCGCTGGTCACAAGGGCGATCGGAGTCGGCCCGATAAGTTCACGGAGCGCCTTCGCCTCGTCCTCGGTGTCGCGTACGTTTTCGAGGCAGAGAATTCGCTCGGGCTTGACCCCAAATTGAGCTGCGACGCGTCCGAGCACGGCGGCGTGGGTCGGATATCCCGGTTCACCGCCGCCGGACACCACGAGCCGCGCCTCGGGTAAAACGTTTAACAATCGCACGCCCTCGACGATGCGAGCTAGGCCGGCGGAAGAGAGTTGATTGTTGGCCGAGAACCCAGGCGTGTCGCTATGACCGCTGCCCAGTACCACCACGTACCGGCAGCGCGCGAGATCGGCTGGCGGACTTTGGCCTACCATCAATTCCGGAATTGGGGGGAACGTAGCCTCGATCGGGCGCACGAGCGCCACGCTCACCATTTTGTTACCGAACAACCCCAGCAAGCCCACGCCCGCGACCAAAAACCCACGAGCAAGTCGGGCGCGCCGAGTTCCCATTAATAAAATCAAGCCCACGGTGAGCAGCGTCAGACAAAAAGGCAGCGGCATCAGCCAGAACGAAATGAATTTCTTTAACTCAAACATGCCACGAGCAAAGTCTTCGTGCGGTTGACGGCGAGCTCGGAGCGTTGCACCGAAGTTTTTCTAAACAAACCAGCTTAGGCCGCGATTTACGCCATCTAGGTCGAGAATATCCATGCGCCGTTCTAGTTTTGACTAATTTTTTTGATTTTCGCGAAATTCGGCATCGCCCCGCCTCAAGTTATCACCTGTTTTAATCGTTCATTCTCCCCCATGAAAAAACCCCTGTTCGCTAGTCTCGCCTTCCTCGCTGCCGCTGTTTTGGCCTCGGCGGCCGATACCTATCAGATCGCCGTCATTCCCAAAGGCACGACCCATGAATTCTGGAAATCCATCCACGCGGGCGCCGAAAAGGCTAAGGTCGAACTCGCCGCTCAAGGCATCGCCGTAAACATCATCTGGAAAGGTCCGCTGAAGGAAGATGACCGCGAGCAACAAATCCAAGTCGTCGAAAACTTCGTCGGCCGCCGCGTCGACGGCATCGTGCTCGCGCCGCTCGACAATAAAGCGCTCGTTGCGCCCGTGGAAACCGCGCGCCGCGGCAAAATCCCCGTCGTCATCATCGATTCCGGCCTCGCGAGCAAAGCGATCACGAGCTACGTCTCGACCGACAATCGGGAAGGCGGCCGCATCGCCGCACGCAATCTCGGCCGCCTCATCGGCGGCAAGGGCAACGTCATCATGCTCCGCCTCGCCGTCGGCTCCGCCAGCACCGAGGAACGCGAGGAAGGCTTCCTCGAAGTCATGAAAAAAGATTTTCCCGCTGTGCGCCTCCTCTCCACCGATCAACACGCCGGCGTCACGCGAGACACCGCCAAACAAGTCTCGGAAAATTTGATCAGTCGCTACGGCCGCGAAGTCACCGGCGTTTATACCTGCAACGAATCCACCACCGCGGGCATGTTGCTCGCTCTCCGCGATGCCGGGCTGGCGGGGAAAGTTAAATTCGTCGGCTTCGACTCGGGAGAAACCCTCAATGCCGGCCTCAAGTCCGGCGACATCGATGGTCTCGTCGTTCAAAATCCTATGAACATGGGCTACCTCGGCGTGAAGACCGTCGTCGCGGCGATCCGTGGTGAAAAAGTTCCGGTGCAGATCGACACGGGTGTGGGCTTTGTCACCAAGGCCAATTTCAACGATCCCGCCATGGCCGAGATCGTGAACCCGCCGCTGAGCAAATATCTCAAGTAATCGACTGGGCGCGGCGCGGGCAAACTCCCGCGACCGCGCCTGCTTGGCCCTCGCTGCAAATTTACAAACCTTCGTGGAATCCGCTCTGTCCTGATGTCTGCCGTACGCCTCCGCCTCGACGGCATCCAGAAATCTTTCGGCGCCACGCGCGCCTTAAAACGGGTCTCGTTGGAGATTGCGCCCGGTGAGGTCCATGCGTTGATCGGCGAAAACGGTGCGGGTAAAAGTACGCTCATGAAAGTGCTCAGCGGCGCCCACCGGGCCGACGCAGGTACGATGCAGTTGAGCGGTGTGGCTTACGAACCGGAAAATCCTCACGACGCGCGTCTCAAAGGCGTCGCGATGATTTACCAAGAGCTTAACCTCGCGTTGCATCTCAGTGCGCAGGAAAACATTTTGCTCGGGGCCGAGTCTACGCGACTCGGTTGGGTGGATGGACGTTCCTCGCGAGCTCGCGCCCAGGCTGCGCTCGCTCAACTCGGCCACGAAGGACTCGATCTTGATCGGGCCGCGGGCGAGTTTTCAATCGCCGAGCAACAGATCATCGAGATCGCTCGCGCCCTGCTGATCCAGCCCCAAGTGCTCATCATGGATGAGCCGACCAGTAGTCTCACGCAGGCGGATACGGCGAAACTTTTCGCCACGATCCAGCGCCTCCGCCAACAAGGCGTGAGCGTGATTTACATCAGCCATTTTCTGGAGGAATGTCGCCAGATCGCGGATCGTTTTACCGTGCTCAAAGATGGTGAAACCGTCGGCAGCGGCCTCATGGCCGAGGCGAGTCTCGATCACCTCGTGACGCTTATGACCGGGCGAGAAGTTAAGGATCTTTATCCACGCACCGCGCACGCGCCCGGTGCGGTGGTGCTCGAGGTAAAATCAGCAGCCAGTGAACCCCGTTTGAAGCGCGCCACGTTGCAAATTCGTGCCGGCGAAGTTTTCGGGCTCGGGGGTTTGATTGGCGCTGGGCGCACGGATTTGTTGCGCGCGATTTTCGGTTTGGATGAATTGGCCGCCGGCGAAGTCTGCGTCGTGGGTGCGCCCGCAAGTGAGAACGGCCCGCGTGAGCGTTGGTCGCAGGGCATCGGCTTTCTCAGCGAGAATCGCAAAGAGGAGGGTCTCATGTTGAATCAATCCATCGCCGACAACCTCACGCTCACGAAGATGAATCGCTTGGGTCGCTGGGGCTGGATCAATGGCCCGCGTCAGCGCGCCGTCGCTCAAAGCTGGGTCGAAGCCTTGCGCGTGAAATGCCAGGACGCCGGGCAAACGATCGGTCAACTCTCGGGCGGTAACCAACAGAAAGTCGCGTTGGCGCGCTTGCTGGAACACCCCGCCCGAATTTTCCTGCTCGACGAACCGACGCGCGGCATCGACGTCGGCAGCAAAGCGCAAATCTACCAACTCGTGAGCGAGCTCGCCGCGGCGGGTAAAGCGGTGGTCGTCGTGAGCTCGTATTTGCCTGAATTGCTCGGTCTGTGCGATACGATCGGCGTGATGTGCCGCGGGGAATTGCTGGCGGTGCGGCCGCGTGGTGAATGGACCGAGGCCGAGATCATGCGCGTGGCCACCGGCAGTGCGGGCTAACTTTTCTGATGAAAGCTGTTTTAAAAAAATCCCTCGCCCAAGGCGGCCCGTTTCTCGGGCTCATTCTTGTGATCGTGTTGTTCTCGATTCCGGCCGAGACGCGCGAGTTCTTTCTGACGTATAATAATTTTAAAATTATTTTTACGCAGACGGTCATCGTGGCGATCGGTGCGCTGGGGATGACGATGATTATTGTGAGTGGTGGCATCGATCTGTCGGTCGGATCGAGCATCGCGCTGACGAGTGTGACCGGGGCGATGTTGATTCAACGCGGTTGGGCGCCATTGCCGGTGGTGCTGGCCACGGTGGGGGCGGGGGCTTTGATCGGACTTTTGAACGGTGCGGCCATCGCCGGGCTCCGCATGACGCCTTTTATTATTACGCTCGGCTCGTTGGGAGTGGCGCGTGGCTCGGCTAAGTGGCTCGCGGATAATCAGACGGTTAATTACGACAGTTCGCCCATCAACGGATGGATGACGACGGCCGACCCATTTAGCCGCGCGTTGCCCACGGGTGTGTGGGTTGCCCTCGGGCTCGCGATGCTCACGGCGTTGGTACTGCGAAACACGGTCTTCGGCCGTCATATTTTCGCTCTGGGTTCGAATGAAGCTACGGCGCGCCTTTGCGGCATCGCCACGACGCGTTTGAAAATATCGATCTACACGCTCGCTGGAGCGTTCTTCGGCTTGGCCGGTCTTTTTCAACTCTCTCGTTTGCGCCAAGGTGATCCGACGGTCGCGGTGGGACTGGAGTTGGACATCATCGCTTCGGTGATCATCGGCGGTGCGAGTTTGAATGGCGGGGTCGGCACTATTTTAGGTTCGATGATCGGAGCCTTGATCATGGCGGTCTTGCGCAACGGCTCGCAGCAGATGGGTTGGCCGACTTATTTCCAGGAAATTATTATTGGTTTGGTGATCATCGTGGCGGTCTTCCTCGATCGGTTGCGGCAGGGGCGTCAGACCTGAGTGAGCCACGCCAGTCGGCGCCTGCGGCAAATTCGAACTGGGCCTTGACAGCGTGGAGGCAGCTCGCGAATTTCTTCCACTCTGCACGGCGGCCATAGCTCAGTTGGTTAGAGCACAAGAGTGTGATTCTTGGGGTCGCGGGTTCGAATCCCGTTGGCCGCCCCATTTTAAGTGTTGATGATCATTACTTGATTTTCCTGACGTCGGATTCTGCAGTTGATCTGGCAAATGGGCATGAAATTACCCGCATTGTTCGTCATTTCAGATTTCACGAATCCCTCGGTGGGGCTTGTTTAGTCGCGTTTCCGGTCAACTGGACGGAGAGCGCATCTGCAAGAACTTCGCCACCCGAACCTAGGTTCATGGGCCTGACCAGAAAAGTTGGACAAAAGAGATCAGCCCTCGGGTAGACTTTCTGTAGTTTAACATTTTTATTTCATAATCTGGATCGTTTCGTTTGCCCCAGATTTTATCATCAGCCGGCACAATTTGTTGTAGTCACAACAGGTTTCCTAGCAGGCAGTCGAATTTAACGTCTCGTTGCGCACTTCGGTAAAAGGGCACACCGCAGCCTTATATTTAAGATTATCGAACCTGGCCGCGCTGACGCACGGTTTTGAGCAGCGCACCGAGTTCGGCTACTATCTTCGGTTCCTTCGCGTAGAGATTGTCGCGTTGAGCGACGTCGCGACTGAGGTCGAAAAGTTCTCCCGGTTGGTCATGAGGCGTGTAGTGGTTGGTCTGGTCGAATTCGACTGGGACTTTCGATACGGCTCCGGTTTTAGCTGCTACGAGCAACCACTGGTCGTGGCGTAACGCGTAGCTGTTGGCACTGGTGTTGTGCACAATCGTGCGGCGCGGACTCGGTGCACCAAACTTAAAAACGGGCAACAAGTCATGGCTATCTTCGGCGCTGCCGGCGGGAAGTTTGAACCCGGAGATTGACGCAAAAGTAGCCATGAGATCGACCTGGCTCACGAGCGCGGCGGTGGTTTTGTTCGGTGGGACGACCCCAGGCCAGCGCACGATGAAGGGTACCCGGTGGCCGCCTTCCCAGAGGTCGCGTTTGACCCCGCGGAACGGGCCGGAGCTGCGGTGATCGAACTTCTCGATGCGGGCGTAGGCGTAGTGCTCGGCGCCGTTGTCGGCGGAGAAGATGACGAGGGTGTTCTCGGCGAAGCCGTAGGTCATCAGGGCGGCAAGAATGCGGCCGACTGAGTCGTCGGTCTGTTCCATAAAATCGCCGTAGCCGCCGGCCTTGGATTTCCCCGCGAACTCCGGCGAGGGCACGATGGGCGCGTGAGGCGAGGTGAAGGGCACGTAGAGAAAAAACGGATTCGGCTGGCCACGCTGTTCGCCGATCCAAGCGATGGCGCGTTCGGTGATGCGCGGCATCACGGCGTGAAAATCCCAGCCCGCGACCATCGGACCGGGCCGAGCCTCCCAATTGCCTTCAGCGGTTGGCGGCGTAATCGCAAGCGGGACGGTGGGCGGGGTGATGACTCGGTCGTTTTCAAACCAGGCGTAGGGCGGAAAATTGGGGACATCGTCGCCGAAGTAATAGTCGAAGCCGCGGTCACGCGGGCCGCCGGGGATGGGCTTCGTCCAGTCAAAATCGGCCGGGGCATAGCCGGTCTTAGGATCAGGCTTGGCCCCAGGACGCATGATGGCGGACCAGTTCCACCCGAGGTGCCACTTGCCGATGCAGGCGGTGCGGTAGCCCTGTTGCTGCAACATCGCGGGCAAGGTGAGTTCGGTGTCGAACGATGGCGGCCCGAAGCTGTTCACGATGCCGTGAAATTTCCGCCAGTGAGAGCGGCCCGTGAGCATCGCGTAGCGGCTCGGGGTGCAGATGCCCGATGAGCTGTGGGCATCTGTGAACCGCAGGCCTTCGCGCGCAAGCTGGTCGAGGTACGGAGTGCGAATCTTGGACTCGGGGTTCTGGATCGCGAGGTCGCCGTAGCCCATATCGTCAGCGTAGAGGATGACGATATTGGGGCGCGACGCGGCGGCTTGAGTAAAGTTGAGCTGTAGGCAAAAATAGACCGAGAGAATCAGGGGGAAAAGTCGCATGCTCTAGAGAGTAAGATTAAAAATGAAAAGTAGAGCCAGCAACCGGCAGACGCTCAGGGAATTTTCGTGACGACCGCATAGTAGGCACCCACCTCCTTACCGTCGGCGGTGGTGAAGACTGGGGCGAGTTGATGGGAACCGGCGGAAAGGGTGGTCGTGAAAGCGATGTTTGTGTCGGTGGGGCGCACGGGTGTCGTGGCGAGGTTGCGGCCGTCGACGCGCAGCGTGGCGGTAGCTGCTGGGATAGCGGCGCCGGGACGGGCGCGGAACGCGATGTCTGAGCCGGCGACATTAGCGCCCGGAGGCAGAGGGGCGTTGATAGGATGGTCGGCTTCGACGGGCCAGCGACGCGCGCTGATCTCGTAGCGCCCGCTGGTTAAAACCTTCACGGCCCAGTGGCCGGCGTGAGTAGATTGGGCTTCGGCTTTCTCGGCTTTAGCCTTGGTAGTGACGGGTCGAGCGGTAGCGAAACCATCGGCTACGCGGATGTGCCCTTGGTGCCACGGCGGCAACGCTTCCTGAATCCAATCGTGGCCGGTGAGACTGACGCTCGGGTGATCAGGATGACCGAGGTGAATTTCTGTCGTCTGTGCGAAAGTCGGCTCGAGCTCGGCCCACCAGCCGTCGTAGAACGCGCGCATTTTCGCGGCACGCGCGGGTTGGTAGTCGATGACGTTCATCTGTTGCCCGGGGTCAGCTTGGATGTCGTAGAGCTCGGTGTTGTTAATCAGGCGCCATGGGCCGGACATGACGGCAGTCTGCTTCCATTTAATGGGGTCGCGCACGCGCTGGGAGTCGGTGACGATCATGCGCTCGTGGGGCCAATCGGTAGATTTTGAGGCTGGATCGAGAAGGGGGCGGATGGAGCGGCCGTCGAACTTGAGGCCGGTGGGAGTCGGCGCACCGGTGACGTCGAGCAACGTCGGTACGATGTCCACGGCGTGGCTGAGCGTGTGGTTGACGTGCGGCTTCGTCCAACCGGCGGCGGGCCAGTGTGCGAGGAGCGGGACGCGGTGGCCTCCCTCGTATTCGCTGCCTTTTTTGCCGCGCATGCCGGCGTTGAAGATTTTTTCGCCGGTGGCGGTGCCGTTGTCGGTGGTGAAGATGAAGAGCGTGTTGTCGGCGATGCCGAGTTCGCGCAGGAGGGCGCGGG
>CAJAFD010000401.1 GCA_903938935.1 uncultured Opitutia bacterium | reverse complement strand
CGCGACCGTCAACGATCCCTCGACCTACGACGCCCCGCACCAGTACGCGACGGGCTTCAGCGACGTGATCGTGAACGGCAGCCCTGTGATCCGCGCCGGCCAACTCACCTCCGCGCGCCCCGGCCAAGCGGTAAAGTTGAACTGATCATTACTCGCCCCACGTCGTCCGCCAACGCCGGTATCGCGCACCTTCCTGAGGTCTTCCTTCTCTCTGTTTTAAAATTCCGCTTTAATCTGGTCTCAGTTTACGCGGAATTTTTTCTCCCAAGAATCCGATGTTGTTAAAAATCTCATCCGTCATTCGTCGATTCGCGGCGGTGGTTTATGCGCCGAGGGGCGCGGCGCTGGGGGCGGATGCGGCGCAGGCTTGGTTTATCGGCGCCGCCGGGGTGGTCGCGTGGTCGGGGTTGATCGGCCAGATGAGCGCGACGTGGCGCTGGCTGAGTCCCGGCGTGGTGCTAGCCGCGTGGGCCGCCGCGGACGCTATCGTGCGGGCACGAGAAAAATCGGCGCGGGCGGTCTTCACGCTCGCAGCGGGCGCGGTGGGCATCGGCGCGATGTTGCCCGCGTGGCCGGGCGCTGCGACGCCGCTCCGGCAAGCATACGTGATCGCAGCGGCGTTGCTGGCGACCTGGGTGGCCCGCGGGCCGGCGCGGCTCGCTCACGGGCCGAAGCCCGGCCCGGCCGAAAAGGCGCGGGTGTTTCTCCTCGGGGTCGTCGTACTGACGACGTGGTGGGCGTATTTCACACCGCAGATTGTGGGCGTAGTCGATGAGCGCTGGTACGGCGACCTCATGGAAGATTTTCTGGGGCAGACGCGGAACGGTATTTTCCCGGTTTTCGTGGGTCAGGGTGAATTCGCCTGGAACGGCAATGCGCATCCGTTCCGCAGCGCGCCGTGGCACCATAATTTCGGCGCGTTGCTCGACGTCGTCACGCTGCGCCAACTCACGCCGCTGGCCGTGCAACATCTGGTTTTGATCGCGAGCGTGTTGGCCGCGGTGGCGGTGATTTATGTGGGGCTGCGGCGCTTGCGGCCGGCGCGGCCGTGGTTCGCTTGGTTGGTCGCATTTTTCTACGCGACATGTCCGGCGCTGACGTTGCCCCAAATCCAGTACGACATGTACATGACGACGGCGGCGATGCCGATCGTGGCGCTCGTCGTGATCTCGCTCGGTTTCGCGCTTGAAACGCGAGCGTGGCGCGCGTGGATCTGGCTCGGAGCGGGACTGGGCGCGGTGTGGTTTTGTCATCCGCCGGTGGCGCTCTTGACGAGCGCGAGCGTAGCGCTGGTGATTTTATTTTGGAGTCTGATGCGACCGTTTGAGGCGCGCACACTCAGTCAGATGGCGGTCACCGGACTGGTGGCCGCTGCCACGAGCGCAGGCTATTTTATTTCTCTTGGCGAATTTTCCAACCTGCGCGGTGGCTTAAACGATCCGCTGGCGAACGTAGTGATGCCCGGAGCGGCGCTCGCTGGCATCGTGCTCGGGTTGATGGGTTGTTATCGAAATCGACGACCCGTGGCTTGGGGGCTGGCAGCGGCCGGGGTGGTCGTGGGCGTGGAGGCGTTGGCGTTTTTTTGTCCGGCGATTCTGATTCCCGTGATCGTAGTTATCGCGGTCAGCGCGGCGTTGTGGGCGCTCGCACATTTTAAACCGCGACTCGGACTCAAGCCGTTTCCGG
>CAJAFD010000400.1 GCA_903938935.1 uncultured Opitutia bacterium | reverse complement strand
GGGTAAATTGATGTCCATCACAACGAGGTGTGGCTGCAGCCCGTGAATTTCCCGCAGTACATCCTCCGCAGAACGAAATGTTCCGAGTAACCGCAGGCGTTCGTCCGACCTGATAAGTGCTGCCAGATTTTCCCGCACCGCGCGGTCGTCCTCTACAATCACTACGCCAACTCTCATACACGCTCCTCCTTCGCCGGTAGTTGCACATAAAGACGAACCTGCGTTCCCAAGCCCGCGATCGATTCCACGTGGCATGTACCACCGATTTCCTCCATGCGCCGCGCTGAGTGTTCCAGTCCATTGCCGCGTTTTGCAGTCGCCGGATCGAAACCATCGCCGTTGTCCGCAACCGTCACACGTAGGTGCTCGCCGTCGATCTCCAGCTGCACGCGCACTTCGGAGGCCCGCGCATGTTTGAGCGCGTTGTTCAAGGTCTCTTTCACTACCATTATAAGACGATGCCGCACGCCACTCGGTAACGTGCGCGCCGGCAGTAGGATCGGGATGTCGAGCCGACATCGCACGCCGGCGTCGCGCAACACGGCGCCCGCATACTGGCTAAGGTAATTACTAAAACCTTCGAGCGAGTCGTGCGAGGGATTGGCTGCCCAGACAATTTCCTCGAGTGCGGAAGCTAGTTCTTTCACTGCGCCGTTGATGCTCCGGATAGGCTCTCGCACGGAGTCGTCCAGCGAAGCAACTTTAAGGGCGCGTCCGGCCAGTAGCGAAATCTGGGTGAAGCGCGCACCCATCTCGTCGTGGAGATCGCGCGCCATACGCGTCCGCTCCTCATCCACGGCCCGGCGCTTTTCTAAGCGCTGCACTTCGCGCTGCAGCTTTCTCCAAGTAAAATACCGTACTACGCCGAGCAGAACGGCGACGACGAGACTGGCACCGCACAAGCGAAACCATGCGGTCGAATAAAACGGCGGTCGCACCTCTACCGGCAAGCGGAGAGACGGTCCCGTCGGACGTCCCAGCTCATCCGTCGCCCACGCTCGGAATACATAGCTACCAATCGGGAGCGTGCGGAAGGACAACGCCGCATCGTGGCCTCGACCGATGCTATACATTTCTTCTGTGTCCAAGCGCAGACGCTGACCGGGCAATACCGGAATGGTCGTGTCCAAGTTCATCAGCCAACCTCCGGTGTTGTCGGGTTCCACATCAACCAACGCGAGCAGCGGCTCTGCGGTCTCGTTTTCTTCAGTGAAAGCATACAAACAGGGGATATTGAGACCGGTGCCATCGCGGCCCCAGCCATAAGGATTCCCACGGGCAGACTGGAGACCTGACCCGCGCAAATGTTCGAGTTTGTAAAGCTGAGTACCCGCGGCCGTATCCGTCCCGGGCGTCAACGCCGTGAGTTTTAATCGGCGAACGGTCCAGAAGCCGGTGGTGCGTGGCACGCCACCCGATACCATCAATATCCTCAATCGACTAGCTCGGTCCGGCACAACGGTTTCGTCCGCATGCTGGTGCCAACGCGAATTCTGTGGCAGGCCGCCCCATCCCGGACTCTCGCCCTGGCGAATGAACGCTGCACTACCGACGGGGCGATTGTCCCGATCGAGGAAACGCAGCATGAGATACATTTGGCTATCGTGGTCCTGCAGATCGTTTTCCCAGCCTTCGAGGCGGGTTCGCAGGCGCACTACCGGTGGCGTGCCGGGCGCAGCGGTCGTAAGCCCAATTTGAAGCGGAAACTCTCGCGGCAGCAATGAGAGCCCCCGGTAGTCGGTGTCTGCACCACTGTCGGCGCCAGATTCAACAGCCGCAAGCACCACCCGACCGCCGACCACAAGCTCGTTGAGCGCCGGTCGAGCCGAATAACGGAGCGTCTGCTCGGCGGCATCCAGATGAGCCGATCCAGCGGTCGCACAGAACGCCGCCAGCCAAAGGCACGGAATAGTAAGCAAGCGCACGTTACCTAACGTCGTGTTCCACCTTAAAATTCCGAGTTTATTTATGCCCAAAGTACCACACACCATCAAACCTACATTAGCGAAGAGAGAACTGATTGACCATCCCCCGAACAGGGGATGGTCGAGGATTCGGCGGTGAGTTATGATGATGCTATTTAGTGACTGATCTGCCCCAGTGATAGTTGTGACTGGGCCGTAATCGCCCAATTACTAACCCAATCCCCATGAAATTCGTCCCCTGCTCTAGTCTGTTGATCGCGGCTCTAGTTTTAAACCCGCTCTCCGCTCAAGTCGCGCCGGTCGTTGCGCCAACCTCGATCGCCCCCGCCGCGGCCAAGGCCACCCAAATCGAAACCGTCGTACTCTCTCCCTTCACGGTCAACAGCGACGACGACAAAGGCTACGCCGCATCCTCGGCCCTCGCCGGCACCCGCACCAATGAGAAACTCGCCAACCTGCCCAACTCGATTTCCGTCTTCAACTCCGACTTTCTGAGCGATCTCGCGCTCAACGATTTCTTCGGCGCGGTCGACTTTGCCATCGGTGCCGAAAATATCTACAACGACTCCGGTACTATCGGCGCCCCGGTCAACATTCGCTCCGGCAACCAAATCAGTTTCCGCGGCATTCCCTCGATCCGTCAGCTGCGCGACGGGTTTCCATGGTTTCTGCCCGCCGACAGCTACAACACGGAACGTATCGAAATCTCGCGCGGACCCGGCGGTCTCGCCTATGGCGACGTCGATCCCGCCGGCGTCATCAATGTCTCCACCAAACGCGCCCTGTTTCGCAACCGCGCAAGCGGCACGGTGCGGATGGATTCCTTCGGCACTCAGCGCTACTCGGTGGACATAAACCAGCGTCTGGCTCCGCGCCTTGGCCTGCGTTTCAACGCCCTCAACTCCGAGACCGAACAAGACCGCCAGCGCGGCGGTTTCGATTTTCGCGGTTTCGCCGGCGCGCTGAGCTGGGAGCTATTTAAAGACGGAAAAACGCGCGTCGACCTAAACTACGAACAGGGAACGACGCGCAACCACATTGCAGCCCTTCGCATTAGCGATCTGAGCGTGGCCTACGTTCGCGGCTCCGCGACCAATAATGCCGACGGCAATCCAAACCTCGCTGGCGTGCAGCCCAACGGCATCGGCACGCGCCGTATCGCCGCTCCGGGCAACACCCGCGTCTTCCTCAAAATCGCCGGCACGTTCTACGACATGCAGTCAACCGCGACCACCACCTATCGCAGCTCCTATCTCCCGGTCACGAATGTGGCCGCCGACCCCGGCAATCCCCTCAACTACCCGCTGCTCCCTGCCTCCCGCAGTATCTTTCGCGAGGGTATGGATTGGGGCGGACCCGACAACCGCCACGACACAAAATTTAACGCCTACAACATTGAGCTCACTCACCGGCTGAGCGAAAATCTACGCCTACTCATCGGGCACAATGCCCAGGTTGACGACACGACCCGGCTGCAAACCCACTCCAGTGCCGGCGTTTTCGGCGGGAATGTCCGTGCCATCTTTATTGATGTGAATCGCGTGCTGCCGCACCCAAACGTACCCAACGCCACGATTACCAATCCTCGCTTCGAGCAATACTTCGTGGTTCACACACCCACTTTCACCACCGACGGTAACAAGTCCACGAGCTGGCGAACGTCGCTCGTGCACGACACCAAGTTGCCATTCTGGAACTCATCGCTGCGTACCATCGCCGGCGGAATTTACCGCGACGAAAGCAATTACAACGACGTCTTCGGTTTCGCGTTGGACCAAAAGGAAATAGCCCGCCGCGGCTTTACAGGCGCCGCCGCCACCTACGGCAACAATCTCGTCCATCCCGTCTACTATATCTCGGAGGGCAATGCTGACCAAACCCTCCGTCTCCCCGTCGATCCCGGTGTCACCACCTTTTTCCGCCAAGGCGTAAGTCAGACGCGCTTCAATAACACACTCGGCTCCGCGAATCTCACCTCGCTCGGCGCGTTCTTCTCTGGCCGCCTTCGTACCACCCTCGGGTTCAGCCGCGACTACTTCCGGCAAAACCGCTCGCGAGCGCCCGTCGCCTTCGCCGCCACCGGCGAAACCCGCCTCGTGGATCTGAACAACCAGCCGATCCTAGACGCCAACGGCTACAATGTACCTTACGAGCGGTTCAACCGCGCTTACACGACGAACCAATCGTTCGGTGGCGTCCTGCGTCTACTCCCTTGGCTTTCACTCGGCGGCGGCTACTTCGAGTCCGCGCTCTTTACCGACAGCGTCAGCTTCGAAATGACCGGCCGTCCTCGCCTCCCACGCACCGGCGAGGGCATTGAGTCCAGCCTGCGTTTCAATTTCTTCGACAACCGCGTCAACGCCACCCTCACACGCTTCAGCACGACGGCAGAAAACAACGCCCTCGGTCTTAGCGTCCAGGCGCAGAATGAGCTCAACGCGCTCCTCCCCGTGGGCAAAGGCCTCCTGAGCGGCGGCGACTATCGCGACCAAGTGACCGACGGCTGGGAGTTTGAATTACAGTCAAATCTCACGCGTAAGTGGACCCTGCTTACCACCTATTCGGTCAACTACGTGAAATTTGGCCGTCTTTTCCCGCTCGTGCGCCCCTACCTCGCGGAAGCGCGCGCCGCTGCGTCGGCTCAAGGTCTCGAACCCAACGCAGCCACCAGCATCACCCAACTCGAACTCGACACTGCCGAGGGCAATATCTCCATCATTCGGCGCGAGACTGCCGCTCTGACCTCGCGCTACAGTTTCACCGAGGGTAAGTTCAAAGGCCTAGCAGTCGGCGCTTCCTTCCGCTACGCGCTGGGCAAAATCCGCAGCTCCGTTATCGTAAACGGCGTGACCGTACTCCCAAAAATCCGCACCGAGAGCTACGTCCTCATGAACCCGTTCATCAGCTACCGGATGAAGCTCTTTAACCACCACTTCACGGCCCAGCTCAACGTGAACAACTTCTTCGATAACGACTCCGACCAAGGCAACGGCTACACGTGGCAGCGCCGGGTCGAGCCGCGGAGTTACGTGACGAGCGTCACGATGGAGTGGTGAGTCCCGAGGATTTCCTGAGCGAGTCTAGGCGTCCTTCGGCCGAACTCGCTGGGAAGAAGCGCAACCCATGAGCACCCAGTATGCGGTATCCAGTGCGGCAGCCAGTCCTTCGCGCATCCCTAAAACCGTCGACTTCGGAAAAATGAAACAATCGTCCCGCCTCAACATTCTCGCCGGGCACGGCAACAGCTGCACGCCCGTCCACACGTTCGCCGGCGAACGCTTGCAAGGGGCGCCGCGCTTGCACGACTTACTTTACCCTTCATCCCATACCTCCACGACCATGCACCGTCTGCTCATCTCCTGCCTCGTCCTCACTTGCGCCGCACTCCGCGCCGCCGTCGTTCCGGCACCCACCAGCGTCGTCCCCGAACGTATCCCCGGCGCGAAGCCCAAGAACGTTATTCTCATCCTCACCGACGATCATCGCTCCGATGCGATGAGCTTCATGGGCCACCCGATCGCCGAGACGCCGCACCTCGACGCCCTCGCGCGCAACGGCGTTCACTTTAAAAACGCCCTCGTCACCACCTCACTGTGCTCTCCGAGCCGCGCCTCCATACTTACCGGCCTCTACACGTTCCGTCACCGCGTCATCGACAACAACCGCCCCATCCCGCCGGGCACGCTCTATTTTCCGCAGTATCTCCAGCGCGCCGGCTACGCCACCAGCTTCTTCGGCAAATGGCACATGGGCGGCGAGGACGATCAACCGCAGCCCGGCTTCGACCGTTGGGTCAGTTTCCGCGGCCAGGGCGAGTATCTCCCGCCGACTCCCAACTACACGCTCAACGTCGACGGCCGTCGTGAAAAACAAAAAGGCTACATCACTGACGAACTCACCGACTACGCCGTCGATTGGATGAAGCAGCAAAAACCCACCGAGAAGCCATTCTTCATTTATCTCTCCCACAAAGCCGTTCACGCCAACTTTACGCCGGCCGCCCGTCACGAGGGTAAGTTCGCCGCCAAGAAGTTCGTCCGCCCCGCCACGGCTGCCAACACTCCGGAGAACTACGCCCTCAAGCCCCGTTGGCTCCGCGACCAGCGCAACTCCTGGCACGGCGTTGATTTTCCCTACCACAGCGACCTCAACGTCGATCAATACTATCAGCGCTACTGCGAAACCCTCTGCGCCGTCGACGACAGCGTCGGCCGCATCGTCGCCGAGCTGAAAAAAATGGGCTGCTACGATGACACGCTGATCCTCTATATGGGAGACAACGGCTTCATGTTCGGGGAGCACGGCCTCATCGACAAACGCGTCGCCTACGACGCCTCCATCCGCATCCCCATGCTCATGCAGTGCCCTTCGCTCTTCTCCGGTGGCCGCACCGTCGAGCAGGCCGTCGCCAACATCGACGTCGGACCCACCATCATGACCGCGATGGGCCTCACGCCGCCCCCACATATGGACGGCCTCAATTTCCTCCCGCTTGCACGCGGCACATCCACGGCATGGCGCGATAATTTTCTCTACGCTTATTACTGGGAGAAAAATTTCCCGCAATCCCCCACCGTCTTTGCCCTCCGCGGCGAACGCTATAAATACATCACGTATTACGGTCTCTGGGACCTCGATGAACTCTACGATATCCAAGCCGATCCTGGCGAAACGAAGAATCTCTTTTACGACCCCGCGTACCGGAAGACAGCCCAGTCTATGGAGGCGAAACTCTACGCGCGAATGGAGGAACTCGGCGGCATGAACATACCACTCAACGCCCCCAAAGGCGGTATTAACGACAAGCGCCTCCGAGACCGCGGCGGACAGACCGGCGCCGATTTCCCACTCCCTTTCGTCGTTGAAAAACCCTTGAATCAAAACGCGAAGTAGTCGCGCGGCACCGCTGGAGCAGCTGGGTCACGACCTCATATTAAAGGGGACAGCGCGGCGAGGGCGTCCACCCAGCCCGGCCACCGGTCTCGTAGATACCAACGACATCGCAACCAAGAATCTGAGAAGACAAGTTACCGACTTTCTCAGATACTGGAGGACACTCATCCGCGGCTCTTCACCCAGCTCGGGGTGCCATGTTCAACCCACTCAAGGCAAGTCACACTGCGCACGCTCCCAAGTGCCACACAGGCTGACAGCGCTTCGTTGATTACCTACCGAAACCTAATGGCGGTCTCGATGCCCGACTGTCGGCGGGAAAAGGCCCAATAGGTGCGCCTTATTGACTGCGCCCGGGGCATTACGCACGCCGAGTCGTTCGTATATGTGGGCGACGTGTTCGTCGACCGTCGCGTAGCTGATCCTAAGTCGCTCCGCTATTTCCTTCTTCACTAATCCTTCGCCCAGCAGGGCGAGGATTTCCACCTGCCGATCGGTTAGCAGGCCATCGGAGCTACTCTTGGGTAGCCGAGTTTTTAGCGCATTCAGGATAAAGCAGGCCACTCCAGCATCAAGCGAGGCACCACCCTTCATCACCGATCGGATTCCGTCGGTGATCGTGCTGACGGTGGAGGATTTCAACAGATAGCCGGAGGCTCCCCGCGAGATCGCCCGCAAAACATCGGCTTCATTGTTCGACTGGGTGAGGATCATGATCTTGGACTCGGGCGCGGCAGAGAGAAACTGAGGCAGTGCTTCGAGTCCGTCCATGCCCGGCAAGTGCAGGTCCAAAAGCACGAGGTCGGGCAACTCACCGCTCAACCGAACCTTCAAACTGCGCAACGCAATCTCCGCGGTGCCAAACTCGCCGGCGAGCTGGATGTCCGCCTCTTGTTTGAGAGCGAGGGCAATCACCTCGCGGTAGCGAGGATTGTCCTCCACGACCATGACCCGGATTTTATTTTTCATGACAGGAATCCAAACCAACGACGTTTGAGCCGCAAAACGATGCAGGCACCTTTCAACTCCGATGGACCGGCTTTGACCTCGGCTCCCAGTAGGCGCGCCCGGCGATTCAGGGACGCGGGCACTTGGCTATCTAGGCCGCGACCGTTGTCTGTCACCTCGAGAATGATTGCACCTCCGGCCGCCGACAGCCGCGTGTGTGCGCACGTCGCACCGGAATGACGGATGATGTTGATCAGGCTTTCCTGATAAAACAGGAGCAGGTCGATCCGTTTGCGGGGACTGAGCTGCCGCAGCTCAGCCTCGCCCTCAAATTCGATTTGGTGGTCTAAATCCGCCAGAATGCGCGTGGCCGCGTGGCGCATGTCGTTTACTAGATCTCCGTGCAAGTCCTCGGCTTCGAGTAGATTGGTACAGTGGCGCGCCGCCTTGCCGGTGCGCTCGGTGAGCGACCGCATCCGTTGCAGGAGCTCGACCAGTCGCTCCGGTGCTGCCCGGGCCGAGAGCGCAAGATCGCTCAGTAGGCCGATGGCGTGCAGGTCGGCCCCAAGTTCGTCGTGAAGGTCGGCCGCGATCCGCTTGCGAGTTTGCTCGATGGCGCGGTTCTGTCGTATGCGATTTACTAAAATGATGACGACGAACCCAAGCGCGAGCAAGACGGTCAGCCAGGCGAGTCGGGCTAGATTGGCTTTTTGCCGGACGTAGCGCTGGGTAAGCTCCGAGCTCACCAACGGGCGCTCGCGTTCGAATTCGTGCCGCATAGCCAACTGATTCAGCCAAGCGCGAATGGGCAGAATTGTGCCATAGAAATTCCGGCCATCCGTCAGGCTCGTGAGGGTGCGGGTGGGATCTTCGGACTTGAAGTTGGCGACGACTGCTTGATGCAGTGCGACATTGCGGCCATTCGAAAATAATTCGATCTCGGCAAAACCCAGCCGTGGGGTGCCCGAGGGGAAGAGTTGGTCGTGGTGCATTTTGACGGCGGACAAGCGCACGAAGCGGCAGTTTGTGGCGGGAAACGTCGCAATCAGAATCGGTCCGACGTCGTAGAGAGTGTCGTGGCGCAATTCCACGATCACCCGGGCATCGGAAAAATCTGCGGTGTTGGCCCCCTCGACGCGGAGCAATCGAGGGAAGCCGATATCGCCTGCAAATGCTTGAGGCACCGTGTCGCTTTGGTCCACGGCATGGAGGTGCAGACGGGAAAGTGAAAAAACCCTACCGAGATCGAGGGTTAGAGCGGGCTGGTCGCCCAGTTCCGAAGAGCTGAGGAAGGCCACGCTCTTGTTTCCCGTGGCGGCCACCATCAAATACGGCAGGAAACCATCCACGACCGCCGCATCCGGCCAGCCCGGTGCAGTACTGCGTTCGTGATTGCTGGGGAAACGCACCGATTTATGCAGGGCCACGTTTTCTTCGCCGCTGAAGGCGAGGATCTCCGCAAATTGGAGGACAAAATTGCCGTCGAATTCCCGTCGGGAAAGAATCGTGGCTTCGATGCGTATCCAGGAAACCTTCATGCCATGGCAAGGTATGACCACAGGGGCGATGCGGGGCAGCAGGCCATCACGGCCGGTAAATTCGGCGACGATTTTTCCGGTGCGGTCTCCGCTGGCTCCAACCCGCAAACGAAACGCTACGGGAAAGCCATCAGATTGGAAGCCGTTGACCCCATCGCGCCGGATCGCTGGCACCAACACGACTTCATCAAGTGGCACCACATCGCCGAACTCGATTTCAACCCACTCGTCCTGCTCGGCGGTGTCGTAACCATTCGAGCGGGAACCAATAGCCCCGACACCGCCGCCGAGATGATAATTGGCCAACTGCGCCAGCCGTCCGTCGATTTCCAGCAAACGCGCCTCGAGCAAAGTCAGGGAAAGTTCCTCCGGCGCGACTGAGGCTGATAGGGTCGACATGATCCCAGCCATCATAATTGGGGCAAATAGCCGGGCCTTCAAACGCATCGAGCCTTACAACACCGCGCCGTCTCAACAGTCTAGCCGTTTCCGTTGCAACGGGCCGCACGCCCCTTCACCACCCTGTAAACACAGGGTAGGACCGCGCTCGTTTTCGGGATAGTCTTCAGACAATAAATGAACCTGCCTTGTGCTGCAGGTGAGGCCGCAGCCGATCCCAGCTTCGATCTTTTTTAAGTATCCCACGTTAGGTTCCCCTCGTCCCCGCCCCGAACCCCCATGATAAAACGCCCCTCACTTCGCTACCGTATCACCTGCCCGACGGCCATGCTTGGCGGCGCTGCGTATCCAGCCTCCGCCCAAACCACCGTTTTCTTGGCGAGCACGGATCAGGAGACCACGACGGTGAAATTCACGGTTTTATAAGTAAACATGACACCCAACAAAGGATCCCATTCGCACCGGACACTTTCGGGCAAGCGCACGGGAAAATTTCGGGTCAACATTCCCGTTTCCTGAAGCACCACCCGTCATTAAAAACACCCTTTACCCATCTCCCCATGAAAACCCCTACCAAAACCGCGAACGTGACCACCGTCCTCGCTGCTTGCCTCACGCTCGCCAACATCGCCCTAGCCCAGTCGGTCCCGACTGCTCCGGTTAAGCCCCAGTCAACCGGCACCATTGTCCTCACGCCGTTCGAGGTCTCATCCGCAAGTGACAACGGCTACGCGGCCACCGAGACGCTCGCTGGCACGCGCTTGCGCACGAACCTTCGCGACATCGGTGCTTCACTCAGTATCCTCACGCCCGAATTCATGCGGGATCTCGGCGTCAACTCCTACGACCAAGCGCTCCTTTACACCCCGAGCGTCGAT